>CALFUK010000148.1 GCA_937929945.1 uncultured Saprospiraceae bacterium | reverse complement strand
AAATGAGCGAGGGAAAATCCTTCGGAACCAAGATCAACAATCCAGATTTTGTGGCTTTAGCCAAAAGTTTTGGCATAGAATCAGCTAAACCTGACAATGTTAGAGAACTAAAAAATATATTAGCACAATCAATCAAAGATCAGACTTTGGTATTATTAGAAATACCAATCACGACGGAAGTGAATCAGCATCTAGTCGACACACTTAGCACTTATTTTAACGCCTAAAAAAAACTGCCTATGGCAACCATAACAACTATCAATCCAGCAACAAACGAAGAAATCAAGACCATCACGATGCATACTGATGAAGAGGTAACTCACATCTTAGAGCAGGCCGCGCAGACCTTCGATAGCTACAAGCGGAGCTCAATCAAAGAGCGCTCCTCACTGATGATAAAAGCAGCAGAGCTGTTAGAAGAAAGGAAACTCGAAATAGCTGAAGTCATGACCAAAGAAATGGGTAAGACCTATCATGCCTCTCAGTCAGAAGTCGATAAATGTGCCTGGGTATGTCGCTACTATGCGGAACAAGCTGAATCTTTTTTGGCCGATGAAATGGTCGAGACAGATGCTAGCAAAAGCTATATCAGCTATCAGCCACTTGGAGTGGTACTCGCTGTCATGCCTTGGAATTATCCATTGTGGCAGGTATTCAGATTCGCCGCACCAGCACTGATGGCTGGAAATGTGGGACTACTGAAGCACGCCTCTAATGTACCAGAATCAGCCATGTTAATCGAATCTATCTTTAGGGACGCTGGATTCCCGAAATATGCCTTCAGTAACCTGCTGATATCCAGCAAGAAAGTGAAAGCCATTTTGGAAAATCCCATTGTCAAGGCGGCCACGCTTACTGGCAGCGAAGGAGCAGGAGCCGCTGTGGCATCTACGGCAGGTCAGCAAATTAAAAAGACAGTTTTGGAGCTGGGTGGCAGTGATCCTTACATCGTCTTAGAAGATGCGGATATTGCCGCAGCTGCTAAGACCTGCAAAGAGTCTCGACTACTCAATGCAGGCCAGAGCTGCATCGGAGCCAAGCGATTCATTATCGTCGAGTCAGTCTATGAGATCTTTTTAGCTGCGTTTAAGTCTGAGATGGAGTCCGCCAGAATGGGTGATCCCATGCAGGCTGTAGCTATCGGCCCTATGGCCAGACACGACTTAAGAGACGAGGTGCACCAGCAAGTGGTGGATAGCGTGAAGGCAGGAGCTGAGCTGATACTCGGAGGCCACATACCAGATGCAGAAGGTGCCTACTATCCGCCCACGATTCTGACTAATGTGACGCCTGGTATGCCTGCTTACGAAGATGAGATATTTGGCCCAGTAGCATCAGTGATCAAGGTCAAAGATGAAGCCGACGCCATCAGAATAGCGAATGATACTGACTTCGGATTGGGAAGCTGCGTATTCACACAAGATCTGGAGCGGGGAGAGCGCATCGCAAAAGAGGAGATCAACGCCGGCTGCTGCTTCGTCAATCAATACGTAAAATCCGACCCCAGACTCCCGTTTGGAGGGATCAATATCAGTGGCTACGGCAGAGAGCTAAGCTACTACGGCATCAGAGAATTTGTCAATGTAAAAACCGTATACATCAAATAAAATCACAAATCATGGAATTAATCTTACAACTTCTGGTCGCTGCTGTGGCCTTTTACGCCGGTGGCCAATTACTAAAAGGAGTCGAAATGACCAGCTTCGTACAGTCCATCTGTGTCGCTATAGTCGTAGCCCTCTTAGATGTGACGCTGGGCACTGTATTGAAGATAGTGACTCTGGGTATTTTATCTCTTGGTATTTTTACCTGGTTGCTAAATGCCATCTTAATTCAAGTAGCTGACTGGTTTTTGCCAGGATTCAAAGTGAAAAATTTCTGGTGGGCCTTAGGTTTAGCAGCTGTAGTCAGCATCGTCGGTGGTATTTTAGGCGCTATTGTATAAATTTAGACGGCTTCCACTTTGTGTGATAGCTTTATAATTTTTTTGAAAATCGCTAAAAATTCAATAAATGAAAAAGTCCTGGCACATGCGAATGATAGCCAGGACATATTTGGAAGAAATTGGTATCCAAGGAAAATGGTATTACACTGTCGGCATTCTGGGTTTCCATGATGAAGGTACATGGGTGACTTCAGGTCTGCGCTTGTCAATAGCTCGCAGTACATCTCTCCGGCTGATCTGACCCACCAGTCTCCCCTCTTTGACCACTGGAAATCGTCTGAAATTAGAATTGACGAAGTGATAAGCGACTTCATCTATGGTGGTACTTGATTTGATGGCTTTCACGTCTTTAGACATATAATCTTCTACTGTCCCTATGCCCGATGGATGCTGGTTATAATTCCCACTCACGATAAGCTGGATACAATCTTTTTCAGACAGCATGCCGATCAGCTTCCCAGACTTATCCGTTACAGGAGCTCCAGAAATTCTTTTTTCCAATAGTACTTTTGTGGCTTGCCTGACATCCATATCAGGTGAAAATGTGATTAACTTTTTAGCCATATAATCTGATACTGATTCTGCCTTATTACCCATAATTGAATATTTAAGTGGTTTAATGATTAAAATATAGTCAATAATTCTAAATTTTAACACTTTATTCAAATAAAATTTTAAGACCTATAAAAATTAGATCGAAATACGTCGTTACTTGTTCTTCCTTCACTCATACATCTTCATACTAACTTTCGCTATTTCCTATCATCCTACTTCTAAAATGATTACTTTTCAGCTACACTATGCTCTTAGACAATCACGATAGAAAAATCAACTATGTCAGACTGGCTGTCACTGACCGTTGTAACCTGAGGTGCTTCTACTGCATGCCAGAAGAAGGCATAAGCTATGTCAAAAGAGAAGAACTCCTCAGCTATGAAGAGATGCATAGACTGATCACGGTCCTGGCTTCCGAAGGAGTGAATAAGGTCCGGATCACTGGCGGCGAACCCTTCCTCAGAAAAGGCATGTTCGAATTCATAGACAGCATCAATCAGATCGATGGCATCAATGATCTACACATCACAACGAATGGTACGCTAACGAAGGGTAAGGTCCACCGCTTCAAAGAGATCGGTATCAAGTCAGTAAACCTCAGCCTGGATACACTCAACAAAGAGCGCTTCTTCCAGATCACCAGACGAGATGAATATGATACCGTGATGGACACACTCCACGAGCTACTGGAGTGCGGCATCAAAACGAAGATCAACTGTGTGGTGATGCAGGGGCAGAATATAGATGACATCATCCCAATGGTCGCCATGACGGAGACGCATCCCATCAGCGTAAGATTTATAGAAGAGATGCCCTTCAATGGATCTGGAGATCATCCAGCCACACTGCACTGGACGAGTCATCAGACCATCCAGCACATCAAAGACACATACCCCAGCATAGAGAAAGTCCCAGACCCGCCACATAGCACCTCTATGAACTACCATATCCCTGGACACCAAGGTACAGTCGGCTTCATAGCTGCCTACTCACGTCTCTTCTGCGGGAGCTGCAATCGCATCCGTGTCACACCCCAGGGACTCTTGAAAACCTGCCTTTATGATAGTGGTGTATTCAGCATCAAGGAGCTGCTCAGACACGGAGCATCTGACGAGGAGCTGAAAGGCGCGATCCAGTCAGCCATCAGCCACCGAGCCAAGGACGGCTTCGAAGCCGAGCGCAATAGAGGCATAAACAATACAGTATCAGAATCAATGGCCACCATAGGAGGCTAATCAGATAGCTATAGGATATGTACTACTACAAGGAAATATTCGGCAAACTAAAAATCGAGATCGAAGGCGTCTGGAATGGAAATGAGATCGTATACATCAATGGCCAGACAGCCTCTAAAGGGAAAGCATCCTTCAAGTCTCAGCATGACATCACAATGGCTAATGGCCACCACATGCAAATCCAGACAGCCACGAATCTGTTCCTTCGCCGCACCGCTGAAATTCACCTCAACCTGGATCTGCTAAAGAAAAAATTCATCCTGCCTAATGGGGACAAACCATTAGATTATTGGAAGCATGATGGCATCAAAAAACTGAAAGAACTAGAAGTCACTAATGCACTCCAAGACTTGAAGAAAGCCATCAAGATGAACACACTCGATGCAGAAGCATACTTCTATCTCGCCTGTGCCTATGCCAATAAAGAAAATGCAAAACAAGCATTCGAGTCCTTGCTGAAATCCGTAGAGTATCATCTATTAGACCACGATCTCATTATGAGTGAGGATATGCTGTCCTTTATCAGAGTGCATCCAGCCTTCGAATCATGTAAAAACAGTGGCTACACAGATCTAAATCGTGACTTATTCTAAAGACCACCAGAAGAAGAATATCTTACCACTGAAAACAAGCTGAAACCCACATATGATCTCTGTAGAAGAAGCCCGAACCATAATAACTGCTGAAGTAAAAGATTTCGGAATAAGCACCCAAACCCTGACCAGCAGCCTAACCCGAATTCTCAGAGAGGATATCCTGACCGACAGGCAGCTCCCCCCCTATGATCGTGTGACGATGGACGGCATCGCGATCAACTATGAGCACAGCCTGGCAAAAGGGATGCGTCAGCTACCCTTGGTGGGTGTCGCTCCCGCAGGCAGCCCTCAGCAAAATCTGACTGATCCTGCAGCCTGCATAGAGGTCATGACAGGTGCGATGCTACCTGAAGGTGCAGACACCGTCATCAGGTATGAAGACCTCAGGATCGAAGCTGATCACGCCACTATCTTGATCAGTGATATCCTGAAGGGACAGAACATCCACTATGCCGGAGAAGATCGATCAGCTGGCGAGTGCGTGGTGCCAAAAGGCACCCAGATCAGCCAAGCCGAAATAGGCGTAGCGGCCAGTTGTGGCTACCATCAGGTCCAAATCAGTCAGGTACCAAGCTGCGTCATTGTCTCCACTGGAGACGAGCTAGTGAATATAGAAGACACCCCCGAAGCATATCAGATCAGACGCTCCAATGTGCATATGATTCACGCTTCACTGAGTCGCTACGCCATAAATGCCAGCCTATCTCACATCGCTGATGATCTGGACTCCCTCAGAATAAAGATAGCTGATCACTTAGCCACATATGACTTCATGATCCTCTCAGGCGGCGTATCCATGGGTAAGTATGACTACCTACCACAGGTCTTGCAGGAGCTCGGAGTCGAGCAGTTATTTCACAAGATCAAGCAGCGACCAGGCAAACCATTTTGGTTTGGCAAATCAGCTGAAGGCAAACTAGTCTTTGCTCTGCCTGGCAATCCAGTATCATCATTTATGTGTACACACAACTACATCATACCCTGGCTACAGGCATGCCTACAGCTACAGCCATCAGCGACAGAGTACGCCGTAATCCAGTCCGACATACCCTTTAAACCTGACCTGGCTTACTACCCCATTGTGTCTCTGCAGCACTCCGCAGCAGGAGTATTAGAGGCGAGACCAGTGAATAATAATGGGTCTGGTGATTTTGCCAGCTTGACCGCGGGAGATGCCTTCTTGGAGTTACCCAGAGGTGTCGATCTATACGAAGCACAGCAAGTCTATCGAGTGATCAGATACAGAAACTAAACACACCAAGTAGAAATATATCATATGTCCAGCATCATACACTTAGACCAGATCAAATCAGCACTCTCACAGGTAGATGTGATAGCTGCTATGCGAGAAGGCTTTATCCAATACAGCAATGGCAACACGGTAGTCCCACCCGTAGGCGAGCTCATCTTCGAAGACCCTCCAGGCGACGTCCACATCAAATATGGCTACATCAAGCAGGATGACTACTATGTGATCAAGATCGCTTCAGGCTTCTACGAGAACCCTAAACGAGGTATAGCATCAGGACAAGGCATGATGCTGCTCTTCAATCAGCAGACTGGCCAGCTCGTCAGTGTGCTCTTAGACGAAGGCCATCTGACAGACATACGGACAGCTGCCGCTGGAGCCTTGGCGGCTCAGCACTTTGCTCAGGAAAAGCCACAGGCTATAGGCATCATCGGTACGGGTGTGCAGGCTAAGCTACAGCTACTTCAGCTACAGCAGCATACACCCTGCAAGACGGTATGGCTCTGGGGCAGAAACAAAGATCATGCTGAACAATATAGAGATGAGTTCGGAGACGAGTATGACATCCAAATAGCAGACAGCTGCGCCGCAGTGGCACAGCATGCGGATGTGATCATCACCACGACACCCTCAGAAACGCCGCTGCTCGCTGCATCAGATATTCAGCCTGGCACAGTCATCATAGCCGTAGGCTCAGACACGGCTGATAAACAAGAGCTGGACCCTCAGATCTTACAGCAGGCAGACATGGTCATCGCAGACAGCCTCCCTCAGAGCCAGAGCCGAGGCGAGATCTACCAAGCAGTGAAAGCTGGGCTGATAGCACAAGATCAAGTGCTGGAGCTGGGCCACACACTACAGCACAAGCATCTGTGGCGGACCAGTCCGGAGCAGATCATCGTGGTAGACCTCACAGGAGTCGCGGTACAAGACATCATGATAGCCTCCGCCGTCTATCGAAATATACATCAGCTATGAAGCCTGTGAATCAGCTCACTTCGATAAGTACAAAATCAAAACATGTAACATGCTCCAATACATCAGCAACAAGGGTGGAGGTGATCCGGTAGACTTAGAGACGGCCATACTGGACGGCTACGCTACTGACGGTGGCCTATACGTACCAGAATACTTACCTAAAATATCAGCGGATCAGCTGGCAAAGTGGAAATCACTCAGCTATCCAGCTTTGGCCTTTGAGATACTGTCTTTATTTATTGATCGTGCTGCCATCTCAGCTGAGGAGCTAAGACAAATCATTCAGCGCTCCTATCAGACATTTGAGAAGGAAGAAGTCATCCCCATTAAAGAATTAGAATCGCGCCCAGAGACATACATCATGGAATTATTCTACGGCTCTACTCTTTCATTTAAAGATGTCGGCTTATCCTTTTTGATAAATCTGGTGGACTTCTTTCTACAGCGCAAGAAAAAAAGATTATCCATCATCGTAGCTACCACAGGTGACACTGGACCAGCAGCAGCCAGCTACATCGCGGGTAAGTCCACCTTGGACGCCTGGGTGCTCTACCCCAAAGGTCTGATCACCGAAGAACAAGAACGACAGATGACCACCCTCACTCAGCAAAACGTCCACCCTGTAGGCGTCTACCATTGTCCCGATGGCGGAGACGATCTTGACCTAGTCATCAGCCAGCTCTACGCCAATCAAGGATTTAAAGAAAAGGTAAATCTCTCAAGTGTCAATTCGCTAAACTGGGGTCGAATCATGATCCAGACCGTCCACTATTTCTATGGCTACCTACAGGTTGTAGATGAAGTAGGAGACGATCTTAGTATGGTGGTACCTTCGGGAGGCTTTGGCAATCTCTGTGCTGGAGGCATAGCCAGAAAGATGGGCCTACCCGTGAAGCAGCTCGTCATAGCCAATAATAAAAATGCCTGTCTACATCGAATCTTCAGCGTGGGCCGATTCAGCAAAGCACCATTGCATGAAACCGTATCATCTGCGATCGACATCCTGATCCCCATTAATTTTTGGAGGTACTTGTATTTCTGTGTGAATGGAGACACAGCTCGGATCAAGCAATGGACCGAAGAATTTGATCGCTCGGGGTCAGTGCAGTTTGATCAAGAGATTCATCAAGCTTACAGCGATGGCTATCTATCCATGAGCATCTCGGATGACATGACCATCAGCACCATTAAGGATGTATACGAATCTGAGCAGTACCTCTTAGACCCTCATACGGCCGTCTCAGTCGCTGTTGCGAATTCACTCACAGGCCAGCTAGCTCATCATAAAGTGATCTGCCTCTCTACTGCTCATCCAGCCAAATTTCCTGGCATCATTCAGCGCGCATTGGGAAGTAAGATGCTACCAGAAGATGCCACCCATCCCTCCATAGAGACAGCTAAGCGTAGATGCCAAAAAGGCTATACCGCTGATTTAGCTCATCTGGAAGAAGCTCTATTGCACAGTATGAGCGCACATTGGGAGGAGAATGAAATCAGAACAACTGAGGACTGACATGAAGAAGACACACATCCAAATCAGTAAAGCAGATATAGAAGCCATCGGACTACTTTATGGCATCCTCAATATTGAGTCAATTCAACCATTGAGCGGCGGATTAGAAAATACCAACTACCTCATCCACACTAAAAAGCAACCTTATGTACTCTGCCTCTTCGAACAGAAATCATATGCCTCTGTACAAGGCTTAGCCAAGCTCTTAGAATACCTAAAGACTCAGCAATATAGCACGACAGAAGTCATAGCTACATCGGCTGGCGAATCTATCTTGACCTGGCAGGATAAGCCCATTATGATGAAAAGCTATATCCCAGGGAAGCCCATACAAGACCTATCACCAAAATTACTAACGATGCTGGGGAAGCAATTAGGAAGACTGCACTGCATAGAACCTCCAAGCTATCTGCCACATGCACCCAGCTATGGGCAGCATACATTCGATCTGGTCAGTCACTACGCAGCTGGCTCACGCTTCAGTCAGTGGCTGCGAAATATACAAGACTATCTCTCTCCCTATCTTGACCTGGAGCTACCGCAAAGCTTGATCCACAGCGATCTATTCTGGGACAATGTGATCGTCAGCGATCAGGAAGACGCGCTCACCATCATGGATTTTGAAGAAGCAGCTCGCTACTATCGAATCTTCGATCTGGGCATGACCATCATCGGCACCTGCGCCGAAGGCCAAATAATCAACTTAATAAAAGCCAAACATCTGATCGCAGGCTATCAAGAGAACATATCCTTACTTGATCTTGAAAAGAAATCATTGAAAGCCTTTACTATTTATGCAGGTACATCCATGACCTTCTGGCGCCATCAGAATTTTAACCATACTAAACCTAACCCAGAGCTGGCTGATCATTATTTAGGTCTACAGGTATTGGTAGATGATTTGATGGGACAGCCAGATGATTGTTTCATGTAAATGTGGGATAGATCTACTATACCAATCTAAGTATTTAGCCAATACGTCAGCTTAGCCACAATCGCTCGATTCCTGATGTTGATAGCGAAGCGATCTGAGATATCAGACCCAGTGAAGTAATTATCAGTGAAGACCAAGAAGAAGTCCGATACAGGAGCAAAGCGCCACTGTAGCCTGGCATTAATATTCGTATTTTCTGACTGCGTGTTGTATTGTACGATAGTGGTGAAGAACAGCTTCTTAGAAAATGTATAGTCCAATCTGGGCCCGAGTAGAAAGGTCTCTCGACTGCCATCGAGGTGCGGCATGTCGAAGTAATTGTAATTCATGTCAATGGCCAGCTGGGCTTTAGGCTTAGCCACGAATGTGAGTCGACCACGTACTCCATAGCGCCTACCATTGAAGTAAGCACCGATGGATGGCCTGATGAAAAATGACACGGGCTTCCGGCGATCAGAACCATAGGAACCCGAGACATTAATGTAATTATATCCTGTCATAGCTGGCAGCGTCTCAGAATCTGTCCCAGTGGGATCGAAGGCATCAGTCAGAAAGATATACTGATGACTCACCCCGATATCAAATCTAGCATTGTCTCTGGTCTGGGCGCGCATACCCATAGTGATCTCATGATCAGACTTACCAATCTCTGGACGAAAGACAAACTCAGCATCCACACCCATAGTTATATTATTGAACATGCCCTTCGCTGGGAAGAGCTGATATCCTGCGTTGGGATTGATCTGAAAATAATCCTTTCTTCTGATGAAGCCCACCTGCGCATCATAGTCTTCATCCACATACTCATGCCGCCATCCGACGACCCAGGTTCTACTGTTATAGGCCAGCTCTAATCCGTGGCTGATCGGGACTCCTTCCTCTCCATCTGACAGTGAGCCATGAAGGAACGTCTTCCCTATCCACATATTATTCTTATCCGCGAAATTAAAATCAATACCCGCGACTCGGTTATGCCTGGTGATATCAAAAGCATTAGCCTCATCAATACCGAGCACTTGCTTATTCACCATCATGAATCCGATGTTAGATCGATCCATTACTTTCTGCTGCACTGCCGCTACGGTATAATTAGTGGCGAAGACGCCCTCTTCTTTGACTGAGCCCGTCTGCATATTGAGGAGGCCGATGCGCATATCGTCATTCACCTTTCCACTGAGCCTGGCCCCAGCGTAGATTCTGTTTTGGACGAGATCGTCATTCTTATCTCGACTGACTCCGATGCGTCTGGAGAAGAATGGATTGATATTAGAAAAGCCAAAGCCACTGAATAGATCAGCATTCTCCAAGAAAAATTGTCGGCGCTCGGGGAAGAATATTTCAAAGCGAGATAAGTCTGTGATCTGCCTGTCCACTTCTACTTGTGAGAAGTCTGGATTGATGGTCAGATCAAGATTTAGACCTGAGGTGACCGCCACCTTCACATCTCCACCGATGTCTCTGGTAAACTGCGTCTCTGTCCCTTCTTCATGATTCTTACTGACGCCAGCTGTGACAAATGGAATCACGGAAATCGTGCCGCTGGTCGGCTTCAGGGGTTCCTCCCACTCTATGGTGCCGTGATAAGCCAGGTTAGTCATCGGAAATATTCGTGGTGTGCCTGTCCAAGTACTCCACTCATTATATTGAGCGTCATAGCGATAGGCATCAAAATTCCACTGCTGGCTGCCTGACTTATATCGAAGACTACTGAAGGGGATCTCTAATTCAGCCGTGTAGTATCCGTCGAATTTTTGAGCCTCGCCCTTCCACTTATTATCCCATGACTCATCAAAATCACGAAAGTCATTTCCACCATTCGTAATCACTCCCTCTCGAATCACTCCTTCGGCATTAATACCGAAAAAATACGCATTAGTCTTATCCTGAAAAGCATCGAAGACCAAGGTCATGTTATCAATTCCTCCCGCTCGATAATCCCTTTTGAGCGAATTCACCACCCAGTCATTACCTTTACCGTAGCATTTAATCCCGATGATGAGTCGCTTATCATCGTAGAACATCTTGAGCTCTGACTGACCAAATGCAGGGACCGTATCCGAAGGAAAGTATTGTACAAAGTCATCCGCTACGTCTGCCGTTGTCCAGAATCCTTCATCCATGATGCCATCTATGACGACCTCATCCGTCAGTTTATTGACGGAAAGCTTCTTCTGCCCGAAGGAGAAATAACTAAAACAAATGATCGTGAGTAAGTAGGGTAATTTCATCGCGCGCAAAAATATCTAATATTCAAGCACCTATGACAAAAATATTGTCAATAAGTTGTTAATTGATCCATATCAGTCGGGTATTTAAGGTGCTATCTTAACTACTGTCTGGCTGTGCTTCTCTCCACCTGACTCAAGAATGATGTAATACATTCCCGGCCTAAGCTTAGCCTGAAGATCTCTTAGACGCAGTGCATTTGCTCCTGCCGTCATCTGCAGCTGCTCAGAGTGGATCATTCGACCATCAGACTGGACGATGGATAGACTGACTGCACCTGCTTGTTTCAATCTGAAAGAAAGTGTCGCATCTTGGATAAAGGGATTGGGATAGACGGATGTAAAATCCAATGACTGAGCTGTCCCATCGGTACTGATGAAGGATAAATCAATGGCTCGAAAATCACCTGACTGACTGATGATTTCATTGGGTAGATGAGCTTCCTTTAGCTCGATGCTCTCACTTATTCGACCCGAATCTATAGCCTTAAAGCGGAGGACCAGTCTATCACTTGATAAATCTATTTCTTGTCTGAGTACGTTAAAATGAAGTGCTCCTTCGTCATAGTATACTTCCCCAGATGAAAGGGCCATACCATTCCAAGATGCATCTTGAAACTCCAGCACATCGCTGTCAATCGTCAGAAATAACTGGAGACCCTGAGCGACAAATGCCTCCTCTGATTCTAATGCCACCTCGATAGCTTGCCCTGTATCAAAGTCCGTATCAGCAGCAGATATATTGATCCGCTTATCCGATCTTGATTCATGCCTTTGTAGGTCAGCGTATGAGCCATTCACATCACCCATTTTAATGGCCTTCACATCTACAAATACATCTTCTGACATGTCCGCTATGCCAATCGTGGCATCATCCATATTGCGTACAGCTGGTAAGTCACCATCATACAGAAACTTCCAGGCTGACTCGAATGCTGGCAGGTCTTCGCGCTGACCAATGATGAGTTGCTTCAACAGGACTAAATCAATGGAGGTCACCTTTCCATCATTATTGACATCCGCTGCCACTGACTTATAAGGATCTGCGAATGGTCTGAGATTTAAGATATGGTTTTGTATTTGGATCAAATCAATCGTGGATAAGCCTCCCAGGTAATCCCCTGACTTACTAAACTCCAGCCGATACTGATGATCAGCATTAGCTTGACTCATTTCAAAGAAGCCCTCATCAATCTCGATGGACTGCGCATTCACATCCTGATGGGCATCTTTAATCTGCAGCTCCACATCCGAAAGGCCAACACCAGACATAAGGCTCACCATACCGCTGATGATCAGACTGCTTGAGCCTACATCAGTGAGATCACAGCCAGATCCATCTCGCTGGGCGATCTCAATATTCACGTAGCAGACATCCGCATTACCAGCCTCATCACTCACCCAGACACCGACACGGAAGTCATAGCCTCCATTAGAGACGATGGCGTCACAGTCAATAGATAAAGAACTGACGATGCTATCTTCCTCAAAAGAAAACTGCAGTCCTTCATCTGGTGTACAGTTATCACTACTCGCTAGATTAAAGTCCACAGCCCATATTTCTACATGATCATCTGCATCCAAAATGGTGGTGGCCGTCTGACCGATGCAGTACGGAGTCGGCGCCTTGCAGTCGGTCACACTGATCTTCCTATAGCAGTCTGCGGTATTGCCACACTGGTCACTGACTATCGTGAATAATTCATGCTCCCCCACAGGCAAAACCATAGAGTGAGATGATGATCTTTCTTGGTATACACTATCCGCACTCGTAGCTCCGTACAGAGAGAGTCGGTACTCAAAGCTGAGCCCTACTAAGTCAGAGCAGTTATCGCTGGCACTGCTGTACACATCCACACTGCTGCTGCAATCTCGATCAGCTGCACAGACAGTCATGTCTTCGCAGCTCAGCTCTGGGGCTATGTTATCATGGATCTTGATGATCTGCGACTTCTTCCAGCTGCCTCGCTCATCATCATACTGGCACCAGTCGATGATCGTCCACTCCCTGACGACACTTCTGCACGATTCGAGAGAGAGCGAGAATTCTTTATCGAAATAGTTAGAGGCGATCAGGCTGCAAGAGCTGAGCGTATCGATGATCGGGCTGCCCAGTACTTCTGGCGTGATGTCAGCATAGCAGTTTTCTATGATGGTGTCATTAGGCCACTGAATGTATTTTTCTGTGAATGGATTCTCATTATACAGCTGGATATCCTGCAGGCATACGAAGCTAGTATCCTGCGATCTCACGAGGTACCATTTTCTTTTGATCAACTGATTGCGACACTGATTGTGCTTAGTGGAGTCTTGGTAAATGAACTCATAATCTGAACAAGCCGAACTGGCCCATGGCCTGCCCGTAATCTCCAGGTCATCGAAGTCACTGTTACACGGGATGATCAGATTGTCGGGACATTCTATCGTGGGATATTCGTTCTCTGCTATCGTGACGTTCACCTTACAGCTGGACTCATTACCCTCCAGATCAGTCACTACTAAGGCGACGATCACTGACTGCCCGATCTCTGCACAGCAAAATGCTAACTTATCTTCTAAAGTGGATAGAGAATCAATCTCACATAGACTGTCTTGCTTCACTAAGACCATCTGACTGATACCGCAGTTGTCCCAGCTGCCATTATCGACATTCTCCGGGGCGAGATATCCCAGTCCGTCAGAACCTAAGACCACAGTAGCTGCCTGATCACAGACCACCACAGGTGCTAGATAGTCTTCCACTGTCACATGGAACTGTAAGGTATCTACATGATGACAGTCTGACTGGACGTAGAGTTCGATGAAATTACAACCAGCCTGGACCTCAGGGATAATGATTTCTCCATTGCGGAATGTAATGGGGTCCGCTAATAATTTTTCTTCGTAAGGTAAGCAATACTCCATCTCGGACTCATGGTAAATCTTACCAGATACCTGATCTACCTGACCACAATAGTCTGATAAATTGGGACGCAGTGTGATATCCACGGCACACTTGACACCTGAATTAATTTTGACAATGGTGTCTCTCTGGACTAACTCGGGGAAGGCTGACTGTACGTAGATCACCTGTGTCTTCTGCTCCTGCGTAGAACTACAATCTTTCACAATGTCCCACGTTCTGAGGATCTTATATGAGCCTGTACAGAGTTCTACTATGTCATCGCTGTATGCAGGATACAGCTCTGAGCAAATCGAGTGATGATATTTATCTAAGCTATCAAGTCCAGCGTAGTGGGGCCTACCCATCCACTGGATGGAAAGCGGATGAGATGCATCTTCTTTGATTAATGCCTTGTCCATGTCCATACATCCATAGACAAGTGTATCCTTAGGCCAGTGTATGCTGAGCTCAGCTTCACTGACGTGTATTTCTTCTGTGCATTCTGATACATTCCCATAGGCATCAGTGGCGGTCCATACTCGCTGTACTTCATACAGGAACTCATCATCACAGTCACCTTCTACCAGTGCATCGACAAAGCTCAGGGTGAATGCAGAACAGTCTGCATCAGAGACAATGGAAAATTCATGCTTCGATAATCTCGTGACTGACTTAGCTTCTGCCACGGGGAGTTGGTAGCGATCAAAGTCATAAAGCGACATGCAGTCTTCATGACGAGTGCTGCACTCTAATACGGGGCCTAACTTATCTTCTATTTTAATTCGGCCTCCACACGTATTTCCATTACAGGCATCCTGGATGGTGTAACTTAGATTTTCGTTGATATAGATGCTGAGATCATTCGTATCGATGACTTCTCCATCTTGATCTGTGAGGATTAAGTTATAATCAAAATCTCTGGAAAAATTTTCCAAGACCAGATCAGGATAAAAATTAAGCTGGCAGTCTGGGCCCAGAGAGTAGTTCACCTGCTTATTACAGGCTAATACGAGTGGATCTAATAATTCTATTTCTACTTCACAGGTAGACGTACAGTCATTGGCATCCGTAATTGTCACGGTATGTGTACCTGGCGTCAACTGATCCGCTTGTGCTGTCGTTTCTCCAGAATCCCATAAATAAGATTTGACCTGAATCCCATTCAATACGGTGACGCGTGCTGAGCCATCTGCCTTACCCTGACAGCTGGAAGCTAAGAGCTGCTCAGTCTCACAGATCATGGATGAGATCATATCAATATTGACTTCTTGCACGAGCTGACATCCTGCAGCATCCGTGATGGAGACGACATGATCCCCCTCTCCCAGCCTGAATGCTGTGGGTCCTATCTCACCATTATTCCAGGCAAAGGTGTAGGTGGAGGGACCATCTACCACGATGGTCGCCTGACCTGATGGCACATCTCCACAGAGGTGTGGTCTAAGATCAGCTATGCTGACCTCAGCCGCAGCTGGCTCATCGATCATCACCGAAGCAGACACCATACAGCCACTAGCATCTGTGACAGTGACAAATCTTTCGCCCGCAGCCAGCATGGGATTAAATCTTTCTGTGACTCCATTATCCCATGTATATTGATATGGAGGTGTACCTCCCGTAGAAGTGACATCTGCACTACCTGTGGATTCTCCATGACACATCACGGGCACAGCTATATTCATATTGATGCTTAGCTCAGGTGGTTCGTTCAGGAATAGCTGAGCCTCTATGCTACAGTTATTTGAGTCAGTGATGGTGACAGTATGACTACCACCTGCCAGACGAGTGGCATCAGTCCCAGTTTCTTCGTTTGGCCATAGGATACTATATGGCGCTATCCCACCTGACACTGCCATAGTAGCTGATCCATCCTTCTCACCAAAGCAGCTGATCGGACGACTCACTGATGGCTGAGCGGATAGAAAGGGAGGCTGTTCTATCGTAATCTCTACGATCTCTATACAGCCCGCTGCATCTGTCACAGTGACTCTATGGTCACCCGCCGCCAGCGAGCTGACCGATGTCGTGTTTTGACCATTACTCCATAGGATGCTGTATGCTGGCGAACCTCCCGATATGGCTATCGTAGCAGCTCCATTCGATTCATTGAAGCAGGTCGCATCGATCCGGCTGACCACTGTCACGACTAAAGGATTCGGCTGCGTGATATTGATCGTGCTGGAATCCTGACAGGCATTTTGATCAGTGACTGTGACTGTATGAAGTCCTGCAGATAGTGAGACAGCTGTGGATGATGTCTCGCTATTATCCCAGAGATAACTGTACGTACCAGCGCCGCCAGTGACCGTGGCTTCCGCTGATCCATCTATTGACTGATTACAAGATACCTGGGATCGTAATGTTGTGTTGATCCTAATTGGGTCCGGCTGATTGATCACGACTTGGCAGGTAGTCGTACATTCATTCGCATCAGTGATGGTCAGCGTGTGCGTTGCTGCATTCAGCATTCGAGCATTCAGGACTTCCTCGTCATTATCCCAAAGGAAAGTGTAGCCTGGAGTACCACCCTGTACTGTAACATTAGCCGCTCCAGTACTCTCTCCGTGACAGCCTACATCTACTGTATTGATAATCGTACACTCTAATACAGGAGGTGAGCTGATGTTAATACTTTGCATGGCTTCGCAGCCTGCAGCGTCGATGACTTTAATATTCTTAATACCAGAAGTCAGTGCACTGTTTGTCGTCTGCCCTGGCAAATCATCCCATGTGATGGTATACGGACCTGTGCCGCCCATAATCGTTGCCGTGGCTTGTCCATCACTTCCACCGAAGCAACTGACCGTCTGATCTATCTCTACATCCAAGGTGAGTAGATCAGGTGATTCGATGGTCACATCGCAGCTGGAGGCGCAGCCATTCATATCTGTGACCGTGATTGTGTAGTCACCCGCGCTCAGCCCTGTAGCGGCACTCTCAGTCAGACCATTAGGCCATGCATATTGATATTCGCCCTGAGGATTAATCACGGTGACTGTTGCTGCTCCATCACGCTCACCGAAGCATGACACCATGCTCACTGGCTCACAGCTGAGGATCGGCTGGTCTCTGATATCTATGTCGACGGCCTCCACTGATCTACATCCGTTCTCACTTATGACAGTCAGAGAGTAGATTCCAGATTGGGCAGATGTCATGTCTGCTAATGTCAAGGAAGGTTCGGCTGAGCTGAAATTATTAGGTCCAGACCAGAAGTAAGTCGGAGTGACGGCTCCTCCACTGATGCTGCTCGTCACAGTGACAGTCTCTCCAGCACAGGCCTGAATCTCATTTTGACTGAGGGTAAATGTAGGAATGTCAAATATCTCTACTTGCTTCATGATCACATCAGAACAGACATAGCCTGAGGTAGTAGAGGTGAAGGTATAGTCTGATGTAATATCGTATGTGCCAGGAGTCAGCCCTGACGGGTCGAAATAATAAATCTCTCTATCAATGCCATTGACCACTTGGATCTCTGAGGTGACGCCAATACCAGTGATAATCTGTCCTGTGGGTACAGTAGCTATCTCTATCTTACCAGAATTAGAGCATATGGTAGATGCTGCTACGAAAAAATCAAAATTGAACGCTTGTACCGCGACTAAGTCAATAGCAGAACTTGGCAGCCCCGTATCATCAATCACAGTATATTCTACTGTGTAAATACCTTCTCCTACTGTCGGGTCAAATAGATAGTCGCCCGTCGTGGGGTCCAGGCTGATGGGGCTGACTGGGCATGGTGTGCCCTGGCTACACTGGATGACTGAGTAGCTGCCGCCAGCTGGCGAACCGCCGGTCAGCCTGAATGGTCCTTCGTGATCGCAGACTTCATCCTGAGCTAATCTTAGTGTCACTTCTAGCGGTTGCACCGAGGTAAGCACGACGCTAGAAGTCTGATAGCATGATGTAGGTGACTGCACTCTCGCATATATCGTAGTCGGCTGACTCACGTAGGTTTCGCTAATCGGATTGATAGACAGGTCAGCTTCTACTTCAGAAGCGTGAAAACTCACATTGTAGATACTGCCATTAGAGGCATCATTATCTATATCTCCGTGCTTAAGGTCCAGCGCCAAATTCAGATCAAATTCGTACCAGTCTCCATTGACCTGCTTAGAGGACATGAGTTCTGTATCACTGGCAGTGAAGGGTGTGGCGGGGATATTTTTTACATTGACTTGTCGATTGAAGACGCAGCCTTCCCCAAATTTTACTTGCAAATTATACACGTCGTCCTCGCCTATCGCTACCATATTAGGGTCATCCCAGTCACCGAGTCCGTCTATGGCCCAGTCATACTGGACAGCATCTGATGATGGCGTGGTCTTCATGATCAATAGGTCATCTGAAAATCCATCACACTCGAAGCGTACTTTTTGAAATTCCATTTGAATCGCTTTGGGCGGCAATATCTGATAGGTCCTCTCGATCACACAGCCCTGATCAGTCGTCATCGTGGCTGTGTAACTGCCCGGACCTACATTCAAGAGACTGCTACCAAATACTCCATTAGACCAGCTCACTGATTGTAAGGCATCATTCATGATTTCTATGCTGGCAGATGGTTTGTCTGGACATGACATTTGCTTGACTGAAGCTTGTATATCTGGGATAGCACTGACCATGACTTCTTCTGAGATTAGGGGTTCACCTGTCTTATCCAGGTATTCTATAAGGAAGTTAGCGGAGCTAGCTATCGTTGTGCTGAGCTCTGCTTGGTAGCTCTCCCCTCCTGTATAGCTGACATCCTGATCGAGTATGGTCTTACCATTTTGGCTGACACGTAGAGACTCTGCGGTATTATTTTTAATGTGACTGTCGAAGATGACAATAAAAAAAGTACTATGCCCTCCCTCTTGGAAGCATGAGGGAATCGTATGCTCTATACTCAAAATGCGATCTGCTGGTGCTTCTACGATCTGGCCTGATAACTGGCTGATGCAGAATAATAAACACAGAATGATATGACTCACACTGAGCCATCGTTGTACCAAATTATAATATTCTCTCACGACCAAAACCTTTCTTATTTCATGTAGACTGGTACAAAATCAATGCCACATATTACAAATAATCGTAATGTGTTATGAATCGGACGCTGTTTATGTGACCTGCATTGACACCGAATCAAACTAAGCCGAAATAATTGTGCGGGGCAGCTACAGAAATTATTCGCTCGTCCGTCCATAATCCAATGGCATTAATCGAATATACAAGGGATGTATCCGAGTGTCATGTATATTGAAATCATGAATGATCCACTCATCTTAATCGCCGCCAAAAAAGTCAGACGTAAAAAAAACTTCTATCTCCATTTTAGTTTATGGCTGATGATCACCATCGGTCTCGTGACTTTCAATGCCGCAGTGACGCCATTTTTTTATTGGTCGCTGATTGTCTCCTTCACCTGGAGCATCTTTCTGGTCATTCATGCCTTTCGCGTTTCGGATGTATTTTCCTTATATCAGCGCTGGGATAAATATCAATTCGAAAAAGAACTGGCTAAACTGGATCGAAGAGATATAAAATACCTGCCAGAGTACATCAGCCTGAAAGAACCGGGAAATTATAACGACCGAGAATTTGTGTGAACACCCCTTGAGCAGAGATGGGAGGTAAATTAGCACGACAAGTATAGTCTTCACCACACAGAATAGAGGTGCATAATTGCAAGTAGCTAAGTAGCTAAATACCTTCACATAAGGCTTTGATCTGATTACTGCATGCTTCATTTAGCTGAGGCCTTAAGCAGTCCTACTTGTGCTCGTAACTGTATGCTCAAAGACGAAAAGAGTGATCTGTGCCACTAATTTATTTCAGAAGAAACACTTCATAAACTTTGCGGCCAAAGGCATGTTCTTTCATATCATTACTCTAATTTTAAGCATTGCGGTCCATTTCCACATACTTGCTATATGACACAACAAACCACCATCGTCAATTATTTAGATAAGGTAGAGCTATATGCCACGAGAATCATCACGACAGAATTCTCAGATAAACTCGTATTCCATGATATCGAGCATGCGCATACTGTAGTCAGCGGTGTCAAACTGATCGCCGAAGCCGAACAACTGAGCCCAGAAGAAAAAGAAATCGTAGTCATCGCAGCATGGCTCAATACGATTGGATTCAAAGAGTTAGACCAGTGGAATAAAGTAGAAGATTCCAAAGACTTGTTTCTGATGTGCTCCAAATGCTCTGAGAGATTGGGCCTGGACTATTTAGAAAGCATCACTTATCCCCCTGATCGGATGCAAGCGGTCATCAACACGATCGAAGATGCATCACCATTTCAGCCGCCCGAGACAAAACTGGGTAAGATACTGGCCGATGCTGTGACCATAGAATTAGCTTCTAAAAAAGGTAAAAAAAGACTGGAACTCAGGTACCAGGAGCTGCTGCTCACAGGGGCACTTACGGTGAATAAAATCGGATTCTACGACGCGCTACTCAGTTATCTACAGAATCACGAATACTACACTGATTATGGCCAGACCACCCTCAGACCAAAAAAAGAGTTACTCGTCCAAAAGGTGGAAAAAGACAGAAAGGACTTAGACAAGAGTGAATCACAGGCGATAAAAAAAGAACTCGCCATCAGCGATGCAGAATTCAAAAAACTGAAGAAAAATCTCAAATCTGTCAAGGGCCGAGATGAGAGAGGAATCCAGACGATGTTTCGCACCACTTCCAGAAATCACTACACGCTAAACCAGATGGTGGATCGCAAGGCTAATATTATGATCTCCATCAATGCGATCATCCTATCACTGATCCTCAGCAGAGTGATCGGTCAGATACAGACCTTCTGCATCCATAACTCTCCTATCCTCCTGGTGCTGATCACTTCGATCGCCTCCATTGTCTTCGCCTTAATCGCGATTACCCCTGGCAAATCACATGGAGAATTCACCGAGCAAGAAATCCGTGAAAAGAAAGGGAATCTCCTCTACTTTGGCAATTATTACAACATGGGATTCAGAGACTATAACTGGGGCATGCTACAGATGCTCAATGACAGCGACTATCTCTACACCTCCATGATCAGAGACCAATATTTCATGGGACAAATACTGAGTCGGAAATACAAACACATCCGCATATCGCTGGCCTTATTTGGCATCGGGCTAGTCGCAGGTGTCATCCTATTTTTCTTCGTCGCATCTATGCCAAACTATCATGTAGGCTTCTCTAATCACGGATAAGTTATGGTAAGCCCTATACTATTTCGAGGTATTACACTGTTGATATTATAGACTTTGAGAACTCTACTACATATCATCCCCTTCTTTACATTTCTGCTATTACTATTATCTTATGAATATGCAGGAGCACAATCAGTCACCCACCTAGACTCAACCGAAAAGATATGGTATGAGATACCGACCCTCAAGTTAAATTTCTATATGATGGGCAAAGACTCCGTCGATGAGAACATCACCATCCAGATCGGAGAGAATGTAGAATACCTAAATCAAGAATTCGAGGGTAAAGTGAAATTCATTATTCATGAGTTGATCATGGATGAAAATCACGCCTACCTCCCCGATATGCACACAGATTTTTTTCGTCGAAAGACTGGGATGATCAATGACCTGCTCGACCCCGTGGAGAAAAAAGGCGCTATCAATATCTTCATTTTTGAGACATACGCTCAGCCTGGACAACAGTCGGCATTGATGGGATTCACCCCGATCCTGAGGGCACGCCAGAAAAGCTACAGCCACAATTCACCGAAATTTGATCGAATATTTATGGCATATCCTGGTCTGATCGATAAGAGTACGCTGGTCCATGAGATGGGGCACTTCCTGGGCCTGCGGCATCCCTGGGAGATGAATCACATTGACAAAGAACTTCTCGGACTGCATACCTCCAGCACCAAGGAAAACAACCATATGACCTATGGAGTCAATGTAGACCGCTTCACTGCTGAACAGCTGGAATCAATGAGAGATTTCGCCTTGAGATTCAGAGGTTATCTTGTTAAGGAGATCGGACACATTCTCAATTAGCAGCTTCGCAGCATACCTTATTTTGAGAAAGAAACTAATTATTCAAGCGTTGTAAAAACGCCTAAAGGTGAAGAAGAAAATCATCTTTTCTCATCTCTGCAGCTGCCCATACTGGACGTGCAAAAGCTGAATAAAGGCATACTTGCTGAAGCCCCATTTCACCAAAGCGCTATGCATTTTATATCTCTTATGAGAGTCAAAAGTTGGTGAAGCCACTACCCGACTCCACCTTCTACCTTAGGGGAATTGTTATCAAAATTGGCACCCTTAAAGATATGCTATTCCGAGCTGAAGAAGTATCCCCAAAATTAGGGATATTCTGACCAGAGATGTGCACAAGAAAAAGGCACTTCCGGCGGAAGCAAAAGCGCCTTTCAGCTTACGAGAATATTTTATTGATTTTACTCCATCGCTCTTACAGCACTGTCATTTTTTGAGTTATGGTATTATTCTCCGTAGTCATCTTGGCTAGGTAGATACCTGGTGAGAGCTTGTGAGTCTGTACTCGCTTATATTTATCACCGTAATTATCAAGATGATGCGCCAGTAAGGTGGCGACGACATTAGACGCTTGATCTATGATCTCTAATTTTACGGTGGTCGCTTCAGGTATATAGATGTGGATGGTCTGCACATCAGAATCATCTAAGGCGTAGACGGATAGACTCTCAGCTCGCTTATTGATAGATCTAAGCAGTGATGCCCCACTCTTCTTACTGACCTGAGCCACAGGCAGTAGCGCGGCTCCTCCACAGTCTTCGATCTCAGCAAGAAATTCTGCGCCACCTCTCACCTCGAATCCAGCACCCAGAATGATCTCCATGCCAGCTCGATAATTGATATCGGTACTCTGTAAAATTTCGTCTTCAGAAATCAATGCTTTGATCGCATGATAGGTATTGGGCGATACTTCATTCTGATTCACAAATAATGTATCAATCACGCAGTCGAGATCTCCTGGCAGATAGCCTCTACATTGACATTGACTATCATAGTGATCATTCACAGTCTGTACTACACGATCATCACAAGGTGTGCCTCGGTCTGGACAAGACTCTACATTGAAGACAGCCTTGCTGATGCCCCTACAGCTAGATGGAGGATCCAATGAAGTGAACATGATGTATCTCGCAGATTCGCCATTAAGGTCTGGTCCGCTGAAGCCCGAATAGCCCTGACTTCCTGATGCTTGATTCCAGCTGAAAGTATTCAGATTCGTCCAGGTGACACCATCTAAGGAGTAGTCGACCATGACCAGCTGGAAGCCTCTATTCGTCAGACCTGGTACATTGTAGTTCCAGATATGGATGTCATTCACGCGATATTCATCCCCCAGATCATAGTGAATCCAGTGCTTACCAGATCTGGCAGGGATATACGGGTTATCACTTGCTACACAGGATAGCCAGCCATCATCTGGCCGATTATCCAGCTCATAAGAAGTCTCACAGTAAGGATAGTCTACGTAGTCCGCTGAGGCATCATCACAGGGCACACCCGTATTAGCTCCACAGGGCGTCCCTGTGCAGTCGCAGTTTACGATCTGGTCCATGGCAGTCTGCGGATTACCATCATTACAGGCCTGACCTGCTGGCAGACATGCCAGCTCACAGCTATAGTCATACAGGTGCATGGAGGGTATGCGATGCCACTCATCGTCACCCAGATGAGCTGTCTTCCAGAATACAGAGAATCGCGGAGCCCAGCTCGGCACTTTATGATGTACCTCGTAATAATAATACTGGCCTTTCTGCAGACTCAGTGTCGATGATACCTGAGATCCATTGAACTGAGGCAAATCATGATCAAAGGGATTGGTACTACCCAAAGTCTCTATAGTCGTCGAAATATTAGCAGGTGAATCGTCACTGCTCAGCATAAATTTAACTTCATAATTCCCCGTGATATCAAAGGTGTAGTCACCTGTGCGCGGGACGGTGAGATAGCCTTGGATCAAAGAGCCATAATTGACTATATTTTCATTCCAGTCGATGTAAAGACCAGTAGCATTCACCTCGAGCCGATCAGGCATAGTGGGATAATCAGGATCATTGTATAGCTGGCTCAACTCTCCACCTGTGATGTCATCGTAGAAGTATGCCTCCACCTGTGCTCGCTCACCTACGCAGCTATTCTGAGTGGTGGGTATACCGACACAGTTACAGTTACCATCTTGGATATCATCTCTGGTGCTGGCATCACCATCATTACATCTGGTGCCTTCTGGAGGACAGGGAGCATCACAGATATCCGCTAGATACTGAGAGGTGACAGTGGTCCATTCTGTCTGAGAGATAAAATTAGTTTTCCAGTGTAGTCCTGCGTGATCACCGCCTCCACCTTCTATGTGATGCAGCTCAAAGTAATAATATTGGCCTGCTGTCAAAGAGATGACCGCTGAAGTCTGAGCCTGAAATTTCTCATGTTCATCCCTGCTCGTCCATTCTTCTACATAGGCACGCTGCACGAGATTCGCCGCAGTAGCATTCGTACTCAAATAGAATACAGTGTTATCATCACCAGTGACATTGAAGGTGACTGGACCAGACTGTGGTACCTGAATAAAGCCTGCTGTCACTGACCCAAAATTAGATCCATAATTGAAAGGTGTAGCCATAGAAAAAAGGGTCTTGGTGATATCTGGACCATTCGGATAGGACGGATCAGAATAAAAATAATCAAAACCATAGAGGGGCTGATCGCCCCAATACTTCCAAGTGACCTGACCTTCAGTTCCAACGCATTGTGCGTCCGCCTTCGCTAAGGAGCAAGCAGAGAATATCAGTATGAGGTATATGTATTTCATCATTTGATGTGCGTTTTTTTTTGAATTAGCTGAAAAGACCTAAGGGTGCATTATTAGGGTCATAAGAATAAAAATTGGCAAGATTAGGCAGGACATAATCTAAGTCATTCGGTGATACGCCAAACCACAGCGCGATATCAGCATACAGCTCATCCACGGAGGTGGTCGGAATCATCCTCCCTCTCTCATCGAGATTCAAATCATTATTAAGCGTCAGGTCGGGGTAGTCTCCCAGTACTCGCTGTCCATTAAGCGCACCGCCCATCACGATGCTGTTACCTCCCCAGGCGTGATCAGAGCCATTACCATTAGAGGTAAGTGTCCGTCCAAAGTCCGAGATGGTCAAGACAGTGACATCATCTTGTCGATTCAGATTTCCCATGGCGCTGTAAAATTCTCCGAGTGCATTATCCAGCACTGGTAGCATACCCTGCTGTGCATTGAGCACCTCATCATGATGATCCCACCCACCAAATGTGGTGAAGAAGATCTGCCGATTAGCGCCCAGATTATTCTGAGCACTGATCACGTCTGCGATCATTCTCATGTCTTGGCTGAGTATCGAGTCAGAAAATACTGTCGGAATGGATGGCTTTTTTTCCAGTGCCTGCTTAAATATATTGACCGCATCGATGGACTGCTGTGTCAAATCCGCATAAGTGTCTTGGAAGATATTAGCATAAGACTCTTCTACAATATTATTAATCGCTTCGTTTCTGACGTCTGTCAGCAGACCTGCATCTCTCATATAAGGATTAATGGGCTCTATACCCAGCTTTGCTGGATCTGGATCATTGCTGATGGCATACTCGACGACAGAATTACCCGACTGAAATCGATTCTTTCCATCCAGTGAGATACACATGGAGATCTCATCAATGGTATTCATATCCTTCAGCATATCCGCCATCCGCCCACCGACGCCCAGAGCATTCCTATCTTGTGGGACTGAGGTCTGCCACTGCATGATTTGGTCTGCGTGAGAGTAGAGCCCGAGGGGTAGGCGCTTCGACTCATTATACACTTGGTCACTATTCTGTACAGGCTCCACGAGCGTTCCGATATTGGCTATGAGGGCAGCATTACCCTCATCAAAAAGACTTTTCACATTCGACATGCCTTGATGCAGGCCAAATTGTCTTGACGTATTCGTGGGGTTAATCGAGTGAAAAAAAGGAACCTGATTCCCATTACCATCATCGACCATCTCTGGCAGCGCCAGATCTCCTCTGATGTTTTGATAATTCTGATATTCCGCCTGGTCTCTAGGCACCAAGATATTATGCGAATCTGCTCCACCTGCCAGCAGGATACAGACGATCGCCTTATAGTCATTAGGCGAACCGATGATGTGAGGCCTGGCAGCAGCGGTATTAATCATGCTGAGATTAAGGACTGAGGATAAGAAGGCGGTAGAACCCACTGCGGCGCAGCTGGCTTGGCCTAAGAATTTTCTTCGAGAGAATTTTTTATGATGATGACTCATAGTATTTATCTTTTTAGGGATTATCGATTGATTAGATATTCGGGTGATGACATGACTAAATAGATGGCGATCCTGGTCCTCATCTGTCTCGAATCTGAATTTTCGGCTTCACAATATCTGACACAATCTGGCTGTGGCACATTAGGGTCACAAGCAGGATCGTAGTACTGATCTCCAGGAGGCGCACAGTACGGCAGGCAGTCATTGAAGCAGTCGCGGCTGACTATGGTGAACTCTATCAGTGCATCAGCTATCGCGTCGATGGTGGGCTGAGTGAGCTTACCATGCGCCAGAATGAGATTCAATCGATCTAAGAGTAGCGGTATGGTGTTATCATTCTCCGCCAGAGTGACCTCATCGCTCAGGTCCAGGTCACCTCTTTCATCCGCATAACTCTCATAGTCTTCTCCTGAATAGATGCCCCACTCATCAGCAATCTCATCATTGATCAGCCATCGATTCAGGCCTCTGAAATAACCCGCTATGGACTCTGTATTCGTAATCTGAAATTCAGGTGCCACCTTGCCAGCTTCTTCTATGCGACCGATCGGTTTAAAGTCAGACTGAAAAAAATTAAAGACACTGGGAGAATTAAAAGGTTTCTGAGCGATGTAATTATAGACCTCGTATAGAGCATTCCTGAATTCGCCAGACTCCGTGCCAAAATCAAATGATTTAGCTATCTGCACATAGCGATTAAAGGGTTCTCTCAGCATACCATAGGTATCATCTTCGGCCTCGAAGCAGCTTCTCGCTTCTTCATCCAGTAGGATGGCCTTGATCACGGCCTTCATGTCACCTCGCTCAGTACCATATTGGCTTTGCCCATTGAAGGCTTGGGTAACTCGCTCCACGTATGCTGGACTTGGATTGGAAGTCACAAGGCGTTGGATCAAAAACTTTCCAAAGAAGGGACCGACATTATCATGATTAAATAAATTATCAAGTGCAAAGTCCACATCCTGGGTACCAGAAAAATTTGGGTTAGTCGACTGTCCATTCAATAAGTTTTTGACGCCTGATTCATGCCAGTCATTGTCTATCCGCATCCGATTGTAGTAGGTCAACTCGTAATCCTCAGGTCCTTCAAAAAATCCATAGGAATCATACCACGTGAAGCCAGTGAATATTTTAGCAAATTCAGAAATATCTACATTATCGTAAGTGGGTATTGGATCACCATTGGCATCCGTCTGACAGCTACCATCAGGATTCAGCTCACATAGACCTATGGAGAATAGCTGCATGACTTCTCTAGCATAATTCTCGTCTGGGAAAGTCCCAGCATTGGCATCCGTCTTAGGGTTATTCATATAGGTGAGGTACTGCCCCATAGCTGGATGATAGGTGACTTCTTCTAATATATCCCTGTAATTACCCAAGGCATTGTCCAGCAGCATATCATAATAGGTCCCGAAGGCATAGGCATTATCTCCGAAGCCTGAAAATCTAGATATCACGAAAAACTCTGTCAGTGCTAGCGCGATGCGCTGTCGCAGCACATCCTCTGAGGTCATGAGGTAATTCCATAGTGCAAAGTCAAAGTAATAATCATAAGCACCGTCATCGTTAGGGTCGTTGCCATTAGCATTCTTAAAGTCTTGGTAGCCGACGACCTTAGACATGATGGTATAAGGCCTGGGTAGGCCATACTGCTGGTCTATCCAGTCTTCGATACCGATGGCGGCGACTACCTGGATATCTTCATAGCTACCTCCAAATGCCGCTTGGGCAAGAAATCTGGAGGCAGCATTAAGATTTGGCAGGTAGCCTTCGCTGGATACGGTATTGGCACCTTCGGTGGCATTGGAGTTGGAGCTGGTCGTGACGACGACTCCATCATCCTCGCCCAAGCCGATGGTCTGCTGGGCATGACAGAAGTCCACGCGGCAGAGAGAGATGAAAGAAACACAGAAATAGAGTAATGTCTTTTTTGTCATTTGAACGTATCATTTTGAATGAATCAGTAGATGCTTTCTTATCTCTGAAACGGGGAGTCAATAGGCTACCCTACTCCGTTTGATAAAAAAGTTTCTAAATATTGGATGCTGTCTCTATGGACAGTTGTTTTTTTTTCGAAAAAGGAAGTCGGATATCTCTCAGACCAAATATAAGAACAGGCAGAAGCCTCTACCCACAGGTAAACCCTAATAAGCTGGGATGATAGCGCTGCGGATATGCCAATAATTAATGGAAGTCTGATTCTGAATGGCCAATACTTATCGTAGCTATCGCTATGATTAGTCAAATCATATGGTGATTACGATACATATATAAAGTGTTAAATTTTACAAAAGAAGTTTTCGGAAAATTATATTAGCCATATTTTAATATTTCAATATTTTATTCTTAACTATTGTATAATTGAAATATTAAAGTTATCTTAAGAGCAATCAAAACCTGTAAGTATGGCAGAATTTCTACTTGTTTTAACTGTTTTTGCTACATCCGCTTTATTCACTTATTTCCTATATGCTTTAGGTATATTAAAAGAAGATATGTAAGCATTGGAGCTCGATGAACGCAAAATAATGGAAAAAGGGACGTGCTAAGCTCGTCCCTTTTTCTTTTGCTCCGCACTCTATCGCCATCGACCAGCTTCTGATTAACTTATTTTTAACCCACCGACAGAATCATTTTTGCAATCCTTCACCTACCTTAGGTGTTGTAGAGAGTGAGTCATGCGCTCATGCTTAAATTGATGATTATGATCAGAATATTACTTTTTAGTCTTTCTATGGTACTCATGGTACATGTAGGGATCAGTCAGCAAATCCAAGATGAAAACGCACTCAAACTCATCAATGAATTAGAAGAAAAGTACAATGCCTATAGCTCAATAGAAGCTAACTTCAAGCTCACGACAGAAATACCCGAAGAAGAACCGATCATAGAATCTGGCACATTCATCCAATCTGGCGAAGCCTACCACTTGGACTCTGACCAACAAAAAATCTACTCAGATGGACAATCAATCTGGCTATTTCAAAAACGCCAGAACGAAGTGCAAATCAACAGCATCGATGAAGATGAAGGCTCTGTGGCTAATCTGACTCCAAAAGGGATTATCGCTTTATTCAATAATCAAACTTTTGACTACGCCATCGTCAATGAAGAAAATGGCATCAGTTACATAGAATTCAAACCGCTCGATCGAGACTCAGAATATCATAAAGCCAGACTTGCCATAGACTTACAAAAGAAGGAGCTGTCCAGTGCCAAGGTATTCTATAAAGATGGGATACATCTGACAATGGATGTGGTGGATATCACCCCCAATCAAACCTATGATGCTGGCATCTTTGTCTTCGATGCGAGCCAATACCCTGGTGTCCACGTCGAAGACTTACGGATAGATTAGACCATTGGCTGTCGATAGCTTATTTTTGCGGCTGTGAAAGGAATCATCGTCAAGCCATTTGCTCATTACATCCGCAGGCAGATACAAAAAGAGGCTGCTAATGCGATCACAGATCAGAGAGCTATACTCGAGCGACTGATCATCAGAGCCAAGCATACAGTTTTTGGCAATGACCATCATTTCTCCACCATTAAGAATCACAGTGACTACCAGAAGCAGGTCCCAATCAGAGACTATGAGGGGCTCAAGCCCTATTTTGACCAGGTAAAAGGAGGAGCTCATGATATTTTATGGCCAGGGCAGCCCCGCTATCTGGCAAAGACATCGGGCACGACCTCTGGTATCAAATACATCCCGATCACTGATGACAGCATCTCCAATCACATCAACACTGCCCGAAACGCCTTACTGCATCTATCTGCTGTGAGGCGGGATACCAGCATCTTCGATGGTAAAATGATATTTCTCTCTGGCTCCCCGACACTGACTAGCGTCGGCGGCATACATACCGGACGCCTATCAGGCATCGTCAATCATGAGATACCGTCTTGGGTCAAGGGCAATCAGCTGCCCAGTTATGAGACTAACTGCATAGAAGAATGGGAAGCAAAATTAGACGCAGTCGTAGCCGAGACACACGATCAAGACCTGAGGGTGATCAGTGGTATACCTCCCTGGGTCCAGATGTATTTCGAGCGGCTGATCTCCCACACAGGAAAATCAAACATCAAAGACATCTTCCCTAAGCTTAGCCTTTTCGTATACGGTGGTGTCAATTATGAACCTTACCGCACCAGTATCGAGTCGCTTATCGGTACGCCCATCGACTCGCTGGAGACCTATCCAGCCTCTGAGGGCTTCATAGCCTTTCAAGACTCTCAGGTAAATGATGGCCTGCTACTCAACACGAATTCTGGAATCTTCTATGAGTTCGTCCCAGCTGATGAGATATTCGGTGCATCCCCTACCCGACTCACTCTGTCCGAAGTAGAGCTAGATCAAGATTATGCCATTATCATCAATAGTAATGCTGGTCTGTGGGGCTATAACTTAGGAGACACGGTACGGTTCGTCTCACTCAATCCCTACAAGCTGGTGGTGTCAGGAAGAATAAAGCACTTCATTTCAGCTTTTGGTGAGCACGTTATCGGCAAGGAAGTGGAGTCTGCCATCTCAGCCATCAGTCAGCGACATCAGCTAAAGCTCAATGAATTCACCGTAGCACCCATGGTCAACCCAACTGATGGGAGGCTGCCTTATCACGAATGGATTATAGAATTTGAAGATGCTCCAACTCAGATGGATCAAATAGCAAGAGAGCTGGATACGCTTATGTCAGAGCAGAATATCTACTATAAGGATCTTATTGTCGGTGGGATACTCAGTCCATTGAAGATAAATACCGTATCAAAAGGAGCATTTCAGCGCTACATGGAGTCTCAGGGCAAGCTGGGCGGCCAGAATAAAGTACCACGACTGAGTAATGATCGAAAAATAGCCGATGCTCTACTTCGATTCGGTCGCTAAAGTGATTGACATTCGACCCTTTTTCAGGCTAATTCAGCTAAAGAACTCGTGTAGCGTTAAAATTGGCTTAAAAATCTTCCAGTTATTCCCGAAAGAAATCATTGCTACGTTAGATGATTAGTTGTAATTTTGCCGCCTTATGAAAATGAGCCTCAGACTTTTAGGTTTTATCTTGTTATCCTGTCTCTTTCTTTTCAGCTCGTGTCGATCAGAATTTGAGATCATCAGATCCAGTAATGATCCACAGCGGATTCTTGCTGAAGCTAATGCGCTATATAAAGAGGGCGAATATCACAAAGCGATCACACTATACGAAATCATGATACCTGTCTACAGGGGGAGAGCTGAGGCGGAGGACATCGCGTATAACTATGCTGATGCGCATTATCAACTTAAGAAATTCATTTCCTCGGCTCATTACTTTAAGCAGTTTGCCAGCACATATGGTAACAGCCCACGAAAAGAAGAAGCTGACTTTCTCTCAGCTTACTCTAATGTGGAGCTTTCTCCCAGTGATAAATTAGATCAAACCTCGTCGATCAAAGCGATAGATGCCTTACAGACATTCATCAATGCCTATCCGACAAGCCCTCGAGTCAATCAGTGTAATCAGCTGATAGATGATATGAGAAAGAAGATGGAGACAAAAGCTTATAGATCAGCTAAGCTCTATTATGATTTGAGAAATTTCAGCTCTTCGATTGTATCCTTTGAGAATATGCTGAAAGACTACCCCGAGACTGATAAAGAGGAAGAGATCAGGTATCTGATAGCCAAATCAAGCTTCAGTTTTGCTGAGAATAGTGTCTACGAGAAGAAGAAAGAGAGATATATGACGACTATGGATAAGTGTGATATTTTCCTGAAGAAATTTCCAAAAGGGGAAAAGTTGTCAGAAGTGAATACCTTTGTCACGAAATCGAAGAAAGAATTAAATAAAATAGATAATAATGGGTGATTTAAAAACGAAAGTACAAGGCATTGATCCTAACATCAAGGCCAGAGACATGCAGAGCATCGTCGATATGACTGGCAACATCTACGAATCACTCGTCGTGATCGCCAAAAGATCGCGCCAGATCAACAGGGAGATGAAAATCGAACTGCATCAAAAGCTCGAAGAATTCGCGACTAATACGGACGCCATAGAAGAAGTACACGAGAATAAGGAGCAAATAGAAATCTCAAAATTCTATGAAAAACTGCCTAATCCTGTGATCATCAGCTATGAAGAATTCATGGGGCAAGAATTAGAATACAGCTATCCGCAATTGGAGTCAGGACCAGAAGAGCCTGAAACCAAAGAGGACTAATGTCGTCCATCAAAGATAAACACGTACTGCTCGGTATCACGGGCAGTATCGCTGCCTATAAGTCTGCGTCACTCATCAGACTCCTCATCAAAGCTGGCACTGAAGTCAAAGTCATCATGACCCCTTCGGCCTGCGAATTTATCACCCCTCTCACTATATCTACCCTATCTAAGCACGAGGTCATCACTGAGATAGCTGAAGCTGGACAGTGGCACAATCATGTAGAGCTGGGACTGTGGGCAGATGTATTCCTCATAGCTCCCTGTACAGCGACGACGCTAAGTAAAATGGCCACTGGCCTAGCAGACAATATGCTGATCGCCACCTATCTATCTGCTAAGTGCCCTGTACTGATCGCACCTGCGATGGATCTAGACATGTGGAAGCATGGGAGCACCACGAACAACCTAAAGACAATCCTAACATACGGCAATGAAGTCATCCCTGTCGGCCATGGTGAGCTGGCAAGTGGCTTAGTGGGCGATGGTCGAATGGCAGAACCCGAGGACATCATCAGCTATCTACAAGACTACTTCAGCCAAGAGCAAGACCTGAAAGGCAAGAAAGTGATGATCACTGCAGGACCTACTTATGAGCACTTGGACCCTGTCAGATTCATTGGAAATCCAAGCTCTGGCAAAATGGGTGTCGCACTAGCAGAAGAGTGTGCCTCCAGAGGCGCTAAGGTCACCCTCATTTTGGGGCCCAGCCAGCTTTCTACCATTCACAAATCAATTGAACTGATACGCGTCCGCTCTGCAGAAGAGATGTACGAGACCTGCCTGAAATCATATAAGAAGATCGACATATCCATCTTTGCCGCAGCAGTGGCCGACTATACCCCCATGAAGACCTCCATACACAAGATCAAGAAGAAAGGTGGCAGCCTCAATCTGGAACTAAGAAGGACCACAGACATAGCAGGAGAATTAGGTAAACTCAAAAAGGAACATCAGATCAATGTCGGATTCGCTCTCGAAACGAACAATGAGGAAACGAATGCAAAAGCCAAGCTCTCCAAAAAGAACTTCGATCTCATCGTACTCAATTCTCTACAGGATAAGGGTGCAGGCTTTAAGGGGAACACCAATAAGGTGACAATCTTCCATAAAAATGGAGAAATGAAGAAATATCCTCTCAAGTCGAAAACGAAAGTCGCTCAAGACATCGTTAATCATATCGTAGCTGTAGCTACGTAGAAGCTAAATCATGATGAGAAGCAAACTAATCTCCTTAATCGCGCTGATATCGATGGGTCTGAGCATACATGCCCAAGAGCTCAACCTATCCGTGACAATTAATACGCCCAAGTTAAAGCTGGCTGACCCGCAAGTCTTTCAATCATTAGAAACGACCATCACAGAATTCTTCAATAACACAGCGTGGACAGATGACGAATTCGATACCCAAGAACGGATAGAAGGCTCTATCCAGATCAATGTCAAAGAGGACATCTCATCTAACAGCTTCGTAGCCGATTTCTACGTCTCTACCAGCAGACCCATCTACAATTCTAACTACTATTCACAGACCCTGCTGCTACTCGACAGAGATGTGAATTTCTCCTATGAGCAGTTTGGCCCTATATTCAATAACGCAGGATCATTTTCAGATAATCTATCTGCAATCTTGACCTACTATGCCTACGTTATTTTAGGTGTGGATTATGATTCATTTTCTCCATTAGGCGGAGAGCGATTTTTTGAAATAGCTCAAAATATTATTAACTCCGTACCACCTAACATCTCTGGAAGTGATAATTCATGGACGGCTGTAGGCTCCTCCAGAAATCGGTATTGGCTGATCGAAAACTTACTGAATCCAAGAGTCAAGTCTTATCGACAAGCCATGTACGACTACCACAGAAGAAGTCTTGACACCATGACTGATGATCCCGATAGAGCCAGAGCAATCATGCTGAGTGCCATCACAGCCATCGGCGAGGTGAACCGCACCTTCCCTAACTCCATGATCCTAAAGCTATTCTCAGATACAAAGCGAGATGAAATCATCGAAGTATTCCAAGTGGCCACAGCGGGTGAAAAAACTAAAGTCTACGATATCATGACTGAGATCGATCCTGCACTATCGTCAGAATTTAATAGTCTTCGGACCGGCCGCAAATGAGTCATCAGCTATGCATCTTCGCCTCCGGTACTGGAAGCAATGCCCAGAAAATCATCAACTACTTCAAAGACAGCGAGACTGCTACGGTCTCACTGATCGTATCCGACAAACCAAATGTGGGCGTACTATCCATCGCTCAGAAAGAAGGCATCAAGTGGAAAGTGCTACAGAAAGGAGAACTGGCCAGTGAGTCATTTGCCAGCTTCCTGAAAGATAAAGAGATCAGCATGATTATCTTAGCTGGATTCTTACGCCTCATACCACTGAGCCTCATCCAAGCCTATCCTCAGCAGATCATTAATATCCATCCTGCCCTGCTGCCGAAATATGGAGGAAAAGGTATGTATGGCATGAACGTGCATCGCGCTGTACGTGACAACCATGAGGCGGAGTCAGGCATAACCATTCACTATGTCAATGAGAAATTCGACGATGGAGCACATATATTCCAGGCCAGCTGTCAGATCTATTCAGAAGACAGCCCAGAGAAAATTGCTAAAAAAGTCCAGGTCTTAGAGCACGGCTACTTCCCGATGATCATTGAGAAGGTGCTGCATTCTGACAGGAACTAATCGAATAATTATAGGTATTCCATTACGGCTATTGATAGGTCAGATTTAACGTGAGGCCGGAGATCACCATATTTACATTGGAGAAAGCTTAGCCATATATATATCTTCAGATAGTAATCTTGCACGCTACCATTACATCTAAATACTGATATCCAAGATCATGGCTATGAAAGCACTCAAGCTTCAAAAACGTATTAATCCAGGAAATCTATGATTCATCCCTGCATTCCCCTGAATGCCTCCAGAATGATAAATGACAACTGATGACCCAGGCTGAAAGAAATCTGATTGCCTTAGTTCTTGATAAGCATAAAACAACTTAGCTGTGTAGACCACATCAGTCTTAATACCACTACCCTGATAGAAGTCGTGCATAAAGGTGATCAGCTCAGCGCTGTACTTAGCGTAGCCTCCAAAGTGAAAGTCATGCTGAATGCTGTGCCCCACAGGGAGCTGATCAATCTCAAGCAGCGCTACTATTTCTTGCTCTACGCCCTTATTTTTTAGCACATTGATGCCGATTAGCGTACCAGAGTAGGCTTGGCTTATCCCTGCGAATGTGGTGCCTGTACCCACGGCAACAAGGATGTAATCTGGTCGTCTCACAAGATCAGTATCGACCTCACTGATGATCTCGCTCACTCCTCTCAGCGCTAAGCGATGCCGCCCGCCCTCTGCAATGACAGCATAGCCAGGGTATTGATCTATAATATTCTGCACCGCAGGAGCATCCTGCTTATGCCTGTAGCTATCTCGATCGACGAAGTGTAGCTTCATGCCTCCCTCTCTGGCAGCACTCAGAGATGGATTGGCAGCGGATAAGCTCTCGTCGCCTCTGATGATACCGACGCAGGGTATCCGCAGAGCCTGGCATGCTATCGCAGTAGCCACGATATGATTAGAGAATGCACCACCATAGGTGATGACTCCCGCGCTGCCATCATTAGTGATCTCCTTGAGAGGATAGACTAGTTTACGCCATTTGTTTCCAGAGATTTGCTGATGGATGAGGTCGTCCCTTTTGACCCAGGTGGAGATATCATCGCCTTTTTGTTCTAGCTTCAATCTGTGCAGAGGGCTGGGTATCTGAAGCATCTTCATAGTCTATAAATATGGGCAGAATATCGATATATTCCACCCAATATTCGGAATATCTATCATAAGATATTCCTGAAACTACCTGTAAACTTGATAGAAAAAACTTGGTTCTATCGTATACGTTTGTCGCAGCAGAAAGACGATGGAGATACACCTATGGTTGCACTAATCACATAAATCAGAAATGAAAAAGCTGCTTTATAGCCTGACTATGGCTTTATGATGTTGAGCTTTTTAATCAGTAATCGCTCTTCGGAGGCATTTTTAATGGCATAATAGTAGGATCCTTTATGTAAGTGACTGAAGTCTAAATCCACAGTATCATCTTGACCTATCTGGAAGGATTCTGACCACAGCTCTTTCAGTATGGTATTATAGATTATGATGGTGTATCTGCCGGGATCATATCCATAAAAATCAAATCTGACATCACCAAAGGTAGGATTAGGATACGCGAATAATCCTTTTTCCCGATTGAATGGTCGAGCATCTAGCTCCATATTTATATCCATCTGAAATTGGACCTCTGCAATGGTCTGATCATCATCCATCAGTACCTTCACCATCGGGAGCTTACTATCGGCAGTATAGTAGTGATAGGCAGTCTGACGGCTCGCAGAGCGTATGAAAAACTGATTCATCAGTCGCTCCGAATTAAATGGATACCAACTTCCCTCTACGTAAATGGAAAAATCTGATTTAGTATCCGTCTGATGTTTGACGCGCAGAGCATCATGTGCCGCATAGGGCATCTTGATCGTACCCCAGGCATCAGCCAGCTGATTCACTTCGATATCAATCTGTAGTTTTACTGAATCTACGCCATCTGGCAAATCATTAATCAGCATGATCGGCAAGTCACTAGTCGCCCAAACCAATGATGATTGGTATTGATTTTGGTCAGTCATACCCATCTTTATTTCACCTTTTCGCAGCATGGCTGGAGCGGAGTAAGTCGCCAGATCAAAGACTTGACCTTGGATCAAGCCATCTTGGTATCGACCTAGTTCTAACAGGTCGTCTCCCCTCCATCTTAGCAGAGACATCGCTTGATCATTTTTTCTCAAGATCATGTCTAGCTGAGCATGTGACGCTTGCTGACTATCGATGCCTCCAAAGGTATAGACATCGACATAAGGGCCAGAGAGCTGAGTGAAGTCCCAGATCACATCCTCTCCCGCAGCTAAGTTTGGCACGTCAGGATTGCGGTCAGTCTTATATCTAATGGTATCTCCAAAGTCGGGAAGTGAGCTCTGATCTATCACAACCTGCCCCATGAGTAAGAAAGGAAATGTGAATAAGAGTACGGTATGGCAAATTAGCTTGATCAATCGTTTTTTCTATTCTAACATGATGAATTTTGCTCTCTTTAGTCAGACTAAAGGTGGAGCGAAGTTATCATCGTGCTTCTATTTACATGGCTCTTCATAAGCTGCAGTACTAGGCAGCTTATCGCCGAGTGATCCTGATCAATAGTTCATTTCAAAATCGACTAATTTAATGAAATAATGGTCAGCTCACTCAGACGCAAGATATAGCATTAAGAACGGTTAGAGTCATAATTTTATCTTAAGGATCACGAGAAGATTTTAAATTAATCCAAGCGATTGAGCCTCCCATCCATCAGTCCATAGGTCTCATGTGCTATATCAGAAATGCTGCCGCTATGCGAGACAATAAGAATGGTAAGTTGCTCAAGCTCATTTTTCTGGATGAGGGCCTGCTTGATCAATGCTTCAGAATGCTGATCTACCGATGAGGTAGCCTCATCTAAGATCAATATTGGCGCTGCAGCGTAGAATGCTCTGGCCAGAGCCAGCCTCTGTCGCTGACCACCACTCAGTTTCAGCCCTTGCTCTCCAATAATTGTCATCACACCTTGAGGCATGACACTCACAAACTCTAAGGCGTATGCATCCTCTAAGGCTTTGAGGAGTCTCTGTTCATCATACTTACCTTGGCCAAAAGCCACGTTCTGAGCTACCGTATCATGCATGAGTGTGACGTGCTGATCCACAATAGCGATCATGCTACGGAGGCTATGTGGCAGAATACCAGCGATATCTCTGCCGTCGACAGTAACACTCCCTCGAGTCGGCACCATAAACTTTAATAGCAGATTAATCAGGGTGGTCTTACCTGCACCTGACGGGCCAGCTATGGCTACGATCTGAGCTTTATCTATGCTCATCGTGACCTCTCTGAGAACAGCCTGTTCAGTATCTGGATAGCTGTATTCCACATGGTCTAATAGGATCGAATGAGTGAATGATTCGATAATTTCTCCTGAGACTTGAGGTAGCTCCACTTGCTGCAGCACCTCTAAGATGCGACTGGAAGCTCCCCTGCCCTTCTGAATATTGTAGTAGGCCGAGGCAAAACTTTTAGCCGGCTCGATCACCTGAAAGAAGGCAAATAAAAATGCAAAAAAGGCCTCCGGCGTGAGCGCGCTATCAAATACTTTATCAGCTCCATACCACAAGAGCACTGCCACTATACTCACGCCTAAAAACTCTGAAAGAGGCGAAGCCAAATCTCGCCTGCGAAGAACCTTATCTGCCAGCCTCTTATAGCGATCATTAGTCCGTTCATACTGCTTGGACATGTAGGACTCCGCAGTGAATGCTCGTATCACTGGCTGGCTGCTGAGGGTCTCCTCACCTATGGCGTGTAGATCTCCGAGTGCCGCCTGTGCAGATGCTGACTCTTGCTTCAGTGCTCTCGATACCCCACCGATGACCACGACAGTGAATACCAATAAAATAAATACGAATAGACTCAGCCTGATATCTAAATACATCATAAAAGCGATGCTCCCGGCAATGATCAATGGCGACTTAATGAGGGTCTCTAAGCTGTGTCTGAGCATCCACTCCACCTCCTGGACGTCAGTCATCATGATCGATAGCAGATGCCCTTTCTGTAGCTGCTTAGTTTGTAAAAATGGGATATTCAGGTAAGAATCATATACCTTCTGCCGCATATCTCGGACCAATCCATTGCGGATGGGAGTCATGAAGTACATTGCAAAATACCTGAATAAGTTCTTGAAGAAAAAGATCGCAATGAATCCGAAGCAAATCCACATGACCGCTCTGGATACTCCCTGACTCTCGATGATGGACTGAATTATAGTCCTAATACGTAGCTCTAAGCCACTGACCTGATCATCAGCCATCCGCTGATTACCATAAAATAAGATGTGGAAAAACGGAATCACCATCGGAATGCTGATGATGGTAAATACAGCGGAAAGTATATGAAACAAAACAACAATGCTTAGAGCAGAATAGTAATCAGATAATTTGATGCCTATTTTTTCTAACACATTATCATCCTTTATTGGTGGTCCAGTGATTACTTTATTTCAAAATCATTCATGAAGCTGGTATCAAAGTTACCGCTGATAAACTTTTCATTACGCATCAGCTGCTGGTGGAAAGGCACCGTCGTCTTGACACCCTCGATGATAAACTCATCCAACGCTCGTTTCATTTTAGTAATACACTCTTCTCTAGTCTGTGCCCTACAGATCAGCTTAGCGATCAAACTATCATAAAAGGGCGGAATCTTATAGCCCGCATACACATGGGTATCGACTCTGACACCCTGACCCTTCGAACTGTGAAATGAGGTAATCGTACCAGGACTTGGCCTGAAATCATGATATGGATCTTCTGCGTTGATTCTACACTCTATCGCATGCATGGTAGGGATGTACGATTTACCAGATATTTTATCTCCTGCTGCTACTTTTATTTGTTCTTTGACGAGATCGTGGTCAATGACTTCTTCCGTCACAGGATGCTCGACTTGGATACGAGTGTTCATCTCCATGAAGTAGAAGTTCTTATGCTTATCCACTAAAAACTCGACTGTCCCAAGACCTTCATATTTGATGCAGGCGCCGGCTTGGATGGCTGCTTTACCCATTTTAGCCCGAAGTGGCTTAGTCATAAATGGCGAAGGGCATTCCTCTACGAGCTTCTGGTGACGTCTCTGGATGGAGCAGTCTCGCTCTGAGAGATGCACGACAGTGCCGTACTGATCTCCGATAATCTGAAATTCAATATGCCTCGGCTCTTCGATGAATTTTTCGATGTACAATCCGTCATTTCCAAACGAGGCTGCAGCTTCTTGCTTCGCTTTATCCCAGGAATCTTCGAATTCCTCATCATTCCATGCGAGCCTCATGCCTTTACCACCTCCACCAGCAGTGGCTTTGATAATGACTGGATAGCCTATTTCATTAGCTAGAGGAAGACCGACTTTTGCATTTGCGACTAATCCCTTTGAGCCAGGTATGACGGGTACTTTCGCCTTGATCATGGTGGCTTTGGCAGTGGCTTTGTCTCCCATCTTACGGATCATATTACCAGATGGCCCGATGAATTTCACACCATACTCAGCACATATATCAGCGAAATCAGCATTCTCTGCCAGAAAGCCGTAGCCTGGATGGACAGCATCAGCATTGGTGATTTCCACGGCAGCCATGATCTTAGATATATTCAAGTATGACTCCAGTGATGAAGCTGGGCCTATACATACTGCTTCATCTGCGAATCTGACGTGAAGACTATCTCGATCAGCTGTACTATAGACAGCCACAGTCAAGATACCCATCTCCTTACATGTCCTAATGATCCGTAGGGCTATCTCTCCTCGATTAGCAATGAGAATTTTCTTAAACATAAATAGGGGTTCAGTTAGGCTTATCCCTTAGGATCTACCAAAAATAATACTTGATCATATTCGACAGGGGAGGCATCTTCCACCATGACTTTCACTATTTTTCCAGTGACTTCTGTCTCTATTTCATTGAATAGCTTCATCGCCTCGACGATGCATACGACATCACCCTCACTGATGGTATCACCGACCTGAACAAAAGGTCCTTTATCAGGGCCGGGTGAGCGGTAAAATGTCCCTACAATCGGGCATTTCACTTCAACCAAATTACTGCTTTCTACAGCAGCTGGCTCAGCGGCTGCAGGTGGCGCAACGGCAGGGGCAGCCTGAGGTGCATGAGCAGGCATGATGGTCTGAGCAGCCATAGGAGCCGCAGTCAGGACAGAAGTTTTTTCTTTAGAATAGGTACTGGATCTGATGGTCAGTTTGACATCAGCTTTTTCGTACTTAAATTCGGCAAGCTTATGCTCGTCGATCAGCTTGATTAGGTCTTTTATTTCTTTTGCAGTCATACAGCTTATTTTACTCGTTCCATATAATTACCCGTGGCAGTCTCTATTCTGACCTTATCCCCTTCATTGATGAAGATAGGTACTTTTATCTCGGCGCCCGTCTCTATCGTGGCAGGCTTGGATGCATTCGTAGCGGTATTACCTTTGGCTCCAGGATCCGTCTGTGTGATTTCGAATATTTCGTATTGAGGTAATTCTATGGTCAGTGCAGTATCTTTCTCTACGTCATAGAGTATTTCTACCTGAGCACTTTCTTTAAGAAATTTGGAATTGTCAATGAGTTTCTCCTCGATTGATATCTGTTCATAAGTCTCATTATTCATAAAATGATACCCGGTATCGTCCTTATATAGATATTGAAAGATTCTTCGCTCTACGCGCACGATATCAATCTTATGCCCTGCAGGAAAAGTATTATCCACGACTCGGCCATTAGTGAGACTTTTCAGCTTAGTCCGCACGAATGCTGGTCCTTTCCCTGGTTTGACGTGAAGAAACTCGACGACCTTATAGACATCGTTATTGTAATTCATGCACAGTCCATTCTTAATTTCAGATGTAGATGCCATATATGCGGTATATTAATTTGTGTTTAGCTTGATAAAAAAAATCCCGTTATCCATAAGTCCAGTCCAGTAAAAGAGAGCCCCACGTGAAGCCTCCTCCAAATGCCGTCAAGACTAATGTATCATTTTTCTTCAACTTTTCTTCGTAATCCCAGAGACATAGTGGAATGGTACCAGCAGTGGTATTTCCATATTTTTCAATATTCACCATAACTCGGTCCATAGGGAAATCAAGCTGTGATGCAAGGGTATTTATGATTCTTATATTCGCCTGATGAGGCACGATCCAATCAATATCTTTTGTCGTCAGACCATTTCGATCCAGTAGCTTTTTAGTCGTATCTCGCATACCTGACACCGCTGCTTTGAATACGGGCCTACCGTCTTGAAACACGAAGTGCTCTTTATTCTTTACGGTTTCAATTGATGCTGGAGAAAGAGAGCCCCCAGCCTTCATGTGCAGGTACTGTCTACCAGATCCATCGCCACCCATGACTGCGTCTCGTATACCTAATCCCTCTTTGTTAGGCTCTAACAAGACACCTGCTGCACCATCACCGAATATGATGCAGGTGGACCGATCTTCATAATCGATGATAGATGACATCATATCCACACCAATGACGATCACCTTGCGATAGGCTCCAGTCTGGATAAACTGTGCACCAGTATACAATGCAAACACGAATCCTGAGCAAGCAGCACTAAGATCATAAGCGAAGGCATTTTTGATACCTGCCTTATCGCATACTGTATTAGCACCATCAGGGAATATCATGTCAGAGGTGACTGTTGCCATGATCAGCAGATCTATTTCATCTGGATTGGTGCCAGACTTCTCCAAAAGACCTTTAGCGACCTCAGCTGCCATATCAGATGTAGCCCAGCCTTCCTTTTTCAATATCCGACGCTCTTTAATACCCGTTCTGGAAGTGATCCACTCATCGTTAGTATCGACTATTTTTTCCAGATCCTGATTCGACAGGACTGTGTCTGGTACATACCCATCGACAGCAGTGATTGAGGCTAACATTTTTGACATTGATTCAGCATTATTCGATCAGGCCACAAGGTATAAAATGTTGCTTACAATGAAGTTGAATAATCACGCTTTAAACGAAATAGCCAACATAAGTCTACCTTAACATTTGGTACTTTTAGTAAATTAAAACATTGATAATCAATAATTTACACATAATATAATCTACTTATGTCTCAATTGTCTTCCAAAACTTGCGGCTCTTCGCGCTCTTGGTACAATAGTTGGATTACAACATTATCATAATCAACAATTTATACATTCTCAATAAAACTAATGTATCATGAAATATCTTAAATTTTTTCTTTTCGTCAGTTTTTTATGCTCTTATGGAGTAGCGGGATGGTCTAATCATTCGGGTAGTGTCAACTTCTATAACGCCAGTATAGAGGAGGCCATGGAGCTAGCGAGCACAGAGGGTAAGCTGACGTTTGTCGATTTTCATGCTACTTGGTGTGGACCGTGTAAGTGGATGGACCAGACGACTTTCTCTAATAAAGCAGTGTCTAAATACCTGAATGACAATTATGTGTCCGTCAAAATAGACATCGACGAATTCGATGGCTTCACAGCGAAAGAATTCTACAATATTGAGACGCTGCCGACTATGCTGATCTTCAACTCTAAAGGCCAACTGGTAGACCGCATCGAGGAGACACTCTCCCCGTCAAAACTCATGAAAATACTCCGTAATCATAACCATAAAAAAAATAAAACCATTGTCAGACATCGGATCAATAGCTCCCCGAAAAAGAAGCTGACACTACACCAGAATAACCCAACGAGTGCTTCATCTCGATCCTATACCCCTGCGACAACCTATTCTACCAGAAAAAAATCAAAATTCAGGGTAAATGTCGGAACATTCCAAAACTCATCCAGTGCGCATAACTACTATAATGTGCTGAAACAGACCTTCGCCGATCCGATCGTCATCATCCAAGAAGTCGAGAAAGGCAGAGTGGTCTATAACGTCCTGATGGGAGACTTCATCACGGAAAGTGAAGCCTCTGATTACAAAAGAATTCTGAATGATCAATTTGATATCAAAGGTAAAATCCACTAATAAACATCATAATCAGACTCTGCGGATTTGCATCCATAAGATCATCCACTTTTTGAAAGATAATCGGCCAGATTTGTCAAAACTGACAACTGAGAGATGATAGACCTGTAGCTATCGATCACGGAGCAATAATAGCTGCTGATATCTCGTTCATGCTTTCATTGCTTTAATAATCGTGGGTGACCATTAGAACGCCCAGATTTATATACATTTGCAGCCGAAATCTTGAATTAATTAACAGAATTGACAGAGCTTTGATGATTGATTGTCGCCCTTACCCTAGACTACTATTTACTCTTTCTTTTTTGTTGGTCTTAGGTCTTCAGCAAGCTCACGCTCAGACATGTGCCTCCTCTACTTGTGATGAACCTTTACAATTCCAATTAGACGACATCGATGGAGAAGTAGGTGACATCATTCCTGTCGAGTTTTTGGTATGTGGATTTGATAATATTTTATCCTTTCAATTTGGTGTCACATTTAACCCTAATGACCTTAGAGTTACACAGTGTGACCCAGGTTCATTAGCAGGATATGACTGTAGCGCCATTCAAACCGACAATGATGTAGGCCTTATTTCTACCCTTTGGTTTGATGATGCTGCTGAACCGCAATCACTTTTTGATGAATCTCCGTTGTTCGTCATTTTCTTCGAAATTATTGGGGATCCAGATGCATTCAGTAGCATAGCAATTACAGAAGGTGAGCCAAAATTCGAGTTTTCAGTAGGCGACCCTAATGACCCCACATTCACCGAGACCCTCTCTACCTGGTGTCAGGAAGGTGGTAATGTCAACATCCAGTGTCCTACATTTGAAGTATTCGGTGGCGGATGTGCTGCTAATGACGCTTCAGGAACGAGCTTCGAATTCTTTAACTGTGGAGGGAATGCACCTTATGATTGGACAGTAACCGACATCACAGGTACACAGGTCATTACTGGTACGGACGGACAGCCCCTTTCAGGTATTATTTCCACTGATTTTGCTCCTGAACCCATCATGGGCTTAGACCCAGGAGTAGCGTACCTCATACAGATCACAGATGCTGATGGAGCTCGACAGCAGGATACCATTCTTATACCAATGGGTGACCCATTGGAGATAGATATCAGAAAGCAAGATCCGCGCTGTGCAGATTCATTTTTCACCACAGGAGTAGCTATTGCTTCTGTCACAGGTGGATCAGGAGCTGGATATGAATATCGATGGTCACATACCACCCTTAATTCCGAACGAGTTAATGACTTAGCTCCAGGCACCTATTTTCTTACCGTAGAAGATAGCAATGGCTGTGAAGCTACATCAAGTATAGATATAGTAGCACCGCAACCTCTTTCCATAGAATTAGCCAACCTAAGTGGACCAGCATGCGGAGGCATGAACAGCCGAGGTACAGTCACCATTAGAGCCTCAGGCGGCACGCCGATGGCAAATGGAGTCCCAGGTCAATACCAATATAACTTCAATAGTAATACTGGCTCATTCGATATAGAAATAGCTGGAGCAGAAATCACATACAATCAATTTTTAACTCCAGGAGAATGGACAGTGTATGTCCTGGACCAACCAGACATTAATCTTTGTCCATCTGATACGATCACCTTCACGGTGCCAGAAAGCAGCACATTTACATTCAATTTCAGTGATCTGACCACTAATTGTGACGACGGATTAGCAGACGTCGTACTCGAAGTCGCTCCTGAGGTAGTTCCACTAGCCACCATATCTTTGACTGATGAAGCGGGGGCGATTTTCCCACTGGCTAATACAAACTTTAGTAACTCTGGGGATGTCATCGAAGGTATACCACCAGGAAAATACATCATGAACTACAGAAACGGTGACGGATGTGAGGCCATGGACTCCTTCACTGTCATCGCTGGATCCCCACTAACCATAGATGAGGCCTCTCTGAACATCACTCAGCCTGGCTGCAGCTCAGGGCCGACTGGAAGCGTCGACTTTGCAGTAGCAGGTGCCACAGGAGACCTGACCTTCAGCTGGTCAGACGGTGTAGAGACGATGACAGCTAATCGGACAGATCTGGCGCCCGCTGTGTACAATGTCACGGTAAGTGATCCCGCAGGATGCCCTGTCAGCCTGTCCAGTGACTTCACGATCACAGCAGGACAGGGATTATCGATCACCAGGGACTTTATTTTATTGAATCAGCCCATCTGTAATGGAGATTTGGGAAGTATAAGCGTCGTCGCTTCGGGAGACTCTCCCCCACTTATGCTCGACTTAGGCCTACCTGCAGGACCAGTGGAGGGCACCAGCATCACCGATATACCAGCGGGCAGTTATAGCCTGACGATAAGTCTCGTCTCGGATTCAGACTGTGCGGTGACCATTGATAATATAGACATTATAGATCCTACACCATTCACACTTGGGGCACCAACATTCCAAGGGCCTACATGTGGTGGTGCAGGAGACGAAGGCTTCGTAGAAGTTCTTATAGAGGCAGGTGATGGCCCTTTCACATATATGTGGGATGATGGCAGTACAGACAATCCAAGGACTGGACTGGTCGCAGGCAATTACAATGTGACGGTACAAAATGCCACTGGCTGCGAGCTGACGACAGGAGTCGCTCTTGCACCCCAATTCTCTGATCCCTATCCTGCATTTACATTGACAAATGCATCCTGCGAAGGCGTAGCAGATGGCCAAATTACATTTCAAGATAATTCTGATCAATTCTCATTCTCATGGCCAGGAGGTATCGTGACAGATGAAAGAATCGACTTAGAAGCAGGCATCTACCTAATCACTGCTTCTATAGATACGATAGCAGGTTGTGTAAAAGATTCTCTTTTTGTGATCGGCACTGCGGGCGAAGTCAGTGTAGATTTTGATGCTGATCCGCCGAATTGTGCAGGACTGACTGGCCTCATCATAGCGGAAGGACTAGGTGGTACAGCGCCTTATACCTATGCCTGGGATGTGACCAATGACAGTGGCATCGATACCTTATCAGGCATCACTTCAGGAGAATACACCGTCAATGTGACGGATGCTAATGGCTGCATCGCTACTGGAGACTTCACACTGATGGATGGAGGTGATCTGGAAGTGTCTGAGCCTTTGGCTACAGCCCCGCTTTGTAATGGAGTGGACAATGGGACTGCCACGATCAGTGCCTCTGGTAGTAATGGAACTTCGTTTGATTTTACTTGGTCCTCTGGTGAGGTAGGTACAGGGCTCACGACTTCGACAGCCACTGCACTGGGAGCAGGTGAGCAGTATGTGATTGTCACAGATGGAATCTGTCGCGACTCTGTCGTATTCGATGTACCTCAGGGGGATTCACTCCGATACATTAGAGATCCACAAATCAGAGATGCCCAATGCTTCGGCGATGCCAGTGCTCAGATCATCATCGAAGTCGTCGGCGGTACAGACAGCTATACCTACAGCTGGAGCCACGACCCGACAGTGAATAGTAATGGGATCATAGACATAGGTGAAGGCCAGTATATAGTCACGGTGACAGATGACAATGGGTGTGAGCTCATAGATTCCTTTACAGTGAATAGTCCAGACGAATTCGTAGCCTTCATCGATGAGCAGCAGACTCAAGACATCAGTTGCTTTGATGCACAAGGCTTAATCACAGTAGGAAATACAGGAGGCATCGGCATGCTCAGCTACGAGTGGCCAGCCAATGAATCTATGACACAGACCGCCACTAATCTCGGCCCCGGCGAGTATATCATCACAGTGACAGATGAAAATGGATGCGTCGATACAGCAGCATACACACTGACCGCATCAGAAGAAATATTCTTTGACCTGGCAGACTTTGATGATCCGACCTGCGCGGGTGGTCAGGCCTGCATCGGAGTCACTAATGCCTCAGGTGGTGTAGGCAATTTCAGATTCAGCATCAACAATGGTCCACTACAGGATGCCGCAGACTGCACTCTCTTATTTGCTGGTGACTACAGCATTAATGTATTTGATGCAGCAGGTTGTAGCAGCTCTACGCCCATCGAATTTTCGATCATGGAGCCGGACCCACCGATGATCAGCATCGGTCAAGACACGACTGTCGAGCTGGGCGAATCACTCAGAATCATCTCCAATGTCACTTCTTTAGCAGGTGTAGACTCTATCATGTGGTCTGGTGACTTCATCTTTAGACCACTTACGGATGATGCCTCCGTGATCAGCATCGAGCCACAGCGTAACTTTACTGTCACTGCTACCCTGATCGATAACAATGGCTGTACCGCCATGGCAGAAATAGATGTGACAGTCAGAAAATCCAGAAATGTCTTTATCCCAAATGTCTTCTACCCGAATGCTCCAAACAATGGCACTGTAGACCTTAGAAATACTCGATTTAGCGTCTACACGGGACGTGGTGTCGAAGCAGTAGAATCCATTCAAATTTTCGATCGGTGGGGAGCACTGGTCTATGAGAATGGCCGAGAGGAAGCGAATACTAGTGGTATCGGCCTGGGCAACTGGGATGGCACCTTCAATGACCAACGAGTCGCTCCTGGTGTCTATTCCTATATCGTAGACGTACTCTTCGCAGATGGCCAACAAATAGCTTATAAGGGAAATGTCACTGTCTTGAATTAATCATTGATGCGATGATGTGCTGATTTGATGATGTTTTTCAGGGTTCGGTGTCGGGTTCAGATCGCTGAGCTAGAGAGCAGATTGTTTGTATGTCTCAGATCTTGGTACCCTATGAGACGCTCAAATGTGATGATTGAATGGCTTTACTTGATACTTATTCAGAATATCCGGATTTCGTCGTTAACGAAGATATCTCTTGCTTTCTTTTATAAATCTCCTTCTCATTAGACTACGTGAAGCTCTTTGTTCAGAAGACCTATCTCCCATTCTCCATCTGCATGGTTTTATTACACCGCCCTAAAAATGGATTATACAGTAGTCATAAAAAGCTGTTCTACATTTTCTAAAAAGCTGCCCCACATTTTCTTTAACTCACTGATTATGAACTATTTGAAAGGTAACTGCCTATATTCTCATGAAAAGGAAACTACCTAAGAAAAGAAAGGTGGATATCGAAGAATGATCAACTGACAAGGACTTATCAGACTGACCCATCTTGTTAAAAAGAAAAAATAGAACAACTACAGAATATTTCTATAAAACACTCAGCTCTTGTTCTTTTCTAAATATCAGCAAATCAGTAAAGTAACAAATCAGCTAATCAGCTTCACATCAGCAAATCAACAAAATCAACTCTTCTTCAGCGGGTACTTAGGCACTCTAGTTAATTCTGAAGAGTCCACTTTACTACTATCTGGCTTAGATGTGACAGTCCCTGTAAGGAACAGTTTGTAAGCTTGCGTAGTCGCATTCGTTTTAATGATGACTTCAGCTTGCTGAGGGCCATCTTTACTTACGGAATTATAAGTGACACCGATGACGCCTTCTTCTCCCGGAGGAATCCCTAAAAATGGGTAGCTGGGGTCAGTACAGCCACAACTGGCCGAGGCGCTCAGTATTTCTAACTCTTTATCGCCAGTGTTAGTAAACGTGAATTGGTGCTTGATGATATCACCCTCTGTGATCTCTCCAAAATCATATACGGCTTGCTTAAAGCTGATCTTTGGACCAACAGATCTTTGGACGGGCTTACCTATTTTTGCAGCCGGTTTTTTAGCAGTTGGTTTCTCAGGATTTGCAGCCTTAGATGGATGAGCTACCTTAGTTGGCTTCGGAACGGGCTCTTCTTTAATCACAGGCTTGGGCTCAGCAGCGACTGGCTTAGATACAGCAGTGGTGGGCGTTTTTGCTGCTGGCTGCGTGTTGATCTTCGCTTCAATGGTTGCTGATTTCGACGTCGCAGTATTCGCACTCGAAGTGACGGCGTCCGTCGCTTTCTGCTCCAGTTCTTGTGGCTGCTGACAGGACAGCAAGGTGACTGATAGAGCCAGCGTAAGGAGGATATTTTGATGTTTGATCTTCATAAGTAAAACAGCTATTACCTCCTTATGACGTTAAAATTGCTAAAGGTCTCTATCGGAGTAGTACAAAACTACCACTCTTTTTGAATTCTTCCCCGCCACAGACATATACGACTGTGTATAGCAGTGTGCCTGGATTCATTTGTTCGCCCTTATAATTACCATCCCATCCCTGGCTGAGTTCGCTCTCAGCGCTGAATAAATGCTCGCCCCATCTACTGTAGATATCAAAAGAAATTAACTGGTCGATGATAAAGGTATTACTGATGCCGAACAGGTCATTTCGTTTGTCGTTATTAGGCGTGAATGCGCTGGGAAGTAACAGGTCGCCACAACTTGAATTCTCGCGATCCACCACGCTGATTCTGACACTATCTTGGCTGATGCAGGTGCCATAATCCACGGTGAGTCCATAGCTTGTCGTCTCTTCTGGTGAAGCTGTGGGTGATACCGTCAGCTCATCAGTAAGATCATCTGTCGGAGACCAGCTAAAAAAATTACTGCACAGCTGTCCTGTGGTGATCGTGACCGATTCTCCTAAAAATATGGTTTGGTCTGGCGTCGTAATCCGGTCTGGCCTTGCATTGAGCGCGATGACCTCGTTTTCTAAAAGTGGCCGATCAAAGAACTTGATATCGTCAATAATGCCTCGGAAGAGCTGCGTATTGCCTCCAGCACAGGGGCTCGCCCCAACCGTAAACTTTGCATCAGGCTTCACCTGAAAACTGCCCTCAAACTCTAAGAGCTGATCGACTAATATATCGTCAATGTAAAGCTCTAATCGATCATCATTTTTATTAAAAACCAAATGATGGATGCAGCTCGTAGTGGGCACGACACCTCTCGTCGTAAATCTAATCGGGCTATTAATCGCCATCTCTGCCCGAATCTCCTGACTCTGCGGGATATAGCGGATCGTCAATGATGAGTCTCTGCGGCACTGGCTGCCATATGATATGAGATCAATGGCTTGGTTCGCGTTGGGGTCATTCTGAATGAAGAAATAGAAGCTGAGTGCAAAATCTTGATTTAAGATCTCCTCTATACCTGAATCGAATGATAAGCTGTCATCAGCTCCGTCAAAGAAGAAGCCCATGTCATCGGCACCACAGACGCAGCCAGGATTGCCAAAGGCCTCCCCCATGATCGCTCCAGCTTCATCAAATGCATCACAAGCATTAAATGTAGCATCGAACAAGAGATTAGCCTGAGCATAAGTCTGCACTGCGGCATTAGAGAACAGAAAAATCAGTATGAAAAAACGAATCACCATCATCCTCCGAATAAATTTCCTAAGCCACCAGGTATCATATCACCGAGAAGTGACTGACTTTTCTCTGCTTGCTCTAGCTCTGCTTTTTCTAAGGCTTCATTCATCGCTATGACCATCATATCCTCGATCTGCTCGACATCTGAGGTATCGAGCTTCTCTGGATCGATTTTGATATTGAGGACTTCCTTGTTGGCATTGAGCTTTATCTCTATGATGCCATCCTGAAAAGAATGGTCAATGATAACTTCAGCAAGTGATTTCTTAAGGTCTTCTTGCTTTTTCTGAAGATCTCCAAATAGTTGATCAAACATGGTGTTAGTTAAATTATAGGTATAATGAATGGTCTGATATTGACATCAGTCAGTACAGAAACGGAATTTAGCTTTGATTTATGGTAGCTTATGGATTAATTCTCCGAAAAAGAATACATAAAGCAGCAGCAGGGTGATCCCCTCCCACTTGGATATGCGCCTGGACATGCACATGAAGGCAAAGATCAGTGTCGCAAAGATCATAAAAGGCCCTTCAAATGACATATAACCTGCAGGGATGACTAAATCTCCCAGTAATGCAGGAATACCCATGACCGCATAGGTATTGAAGATGTTAGAGCCTAAGACATTGCCTACTGCCACGGCGTGCTTCCCTCTGCGTGCGGCAGCGATACTGACCATCACCTCAGGAAGAGACGTCCCGAGCGCAACGGCAGTGAGTGCGATGAATTCTTCGCCAATACCCAGCGATCCTGAGATGCTTTTAATCGCCTGAATGGTAAAATCCGCACCTAAATACACGAATACTCCGCCAAACATCAACATACCATAGGTCTTTAGGCTGACTTTCTCTCGGTCCACCTTGTCGTCTAAGCTACTGCTCCCCAGTGAGTTATAGAGGAACGTCACTAAGGCGGCTAAGAGGATCATGGCTTCTAAAGTGGCCACTTCTCCATCACTGATCACAAACACCAATAAAAATGATGATAAAACCAATAGCGGCATGTCTACATCCATGACATCAAAGTCTAAAATAATCTCCCGTCCAACCAAGGCCGTCATCCCTAAGACCAGCAAAATATTGGTGATGTTAGAACCGATGACATTACCGATCACGATCTCCGATGATCCACTGTAGACAGAGGCGATGGAAGTGGCAAGCTCCGGCAAAGAAGTCCCAAAAGCCACGATGGTCACTCCGATGATAAACGGAGATATCCCAAAGGATAAGCCGATACTTTCAGCCGCTCCAACAAATTTGTCCGAAGCAAAGACTAAAACAGATAGACTGACAATAAAAAGTAAAATACTGACTAGCAAATAGCAACTCGATTTTATATCAAAAGACAAAGGTATGGCAATATCATTGACTATTGATTTATTTTACAACATAGAATTTGACTGTGAAGAACAAAAACGATTAATTCAACATAAATTATTAACAATCAATAAAATACATATACAGTAAACAACAATACACTACCGTATTAAAAGCAAAAATATGCTTTCAATCCATAAGTACTGTTCCGCAGTCACCTACGCTAATGAGGTGGCAGCCGTCTTTGTTTGCTCCGATGGCCGCTATCTGCATAATATTATATGAACATCAGCAATTCATCGATAGATTACGGTGATACATTTAGTAACTTTGTCATCGACGTATGGGACTATTCAGCAAGAAAAAGGAAAAAGAAAAGCTACCGGCCAAAGAATCCCTGGAGGAAAAGGAAATGTCATTCGTAGATCATTTAGAAGAACTACGCTGGCATCTCATTCGGTCATTAGCGTCCATCGTTATCGTAGGCATCATCGTATTCGTATTTATAGATGACGTGTTTGATCATATCATCTACGGCCCTCGGAATGATGATTTTATCACCTACCGTATATTCTGTGGTATTTCTGAGCGGATGTGTTTCTCGCCGCCAAAATTTGATGTGATAGCCATTCAGATGGGCGAGCAGTTCTTCACAGCCATCAAAGTATCATTTTGGTTAGGTCTGATTGTCTCATTTCCCCTGGTATTCAGAGAGATATGGAAGTTCATCAAGCCTGGCCTGTACAA
>CALFUK010000147.1 GCA_937929945.1 uncultured Saprospiraceae bacterium | reverse complement strand
GTAGCACCAGTTTCTCCTTGAGGTCCCTGTGGGCCTTCTGGGCCAGTAGCTCCTGTAGCTCCGACTGCACCATCTTGGCCGTCAGTACCATTGGATCCTGTTGCTCCTGTAGCGCCAGTTGCTCCTGTAGCACCAGTCTCTCCTTGTGGTCCCTGTGGGCCTTCTGGACCAACTGGACCTTGTGGGCCGGTAGCTCCAGTAGCTCCTGTTGCACCAGTCGCGCCTGTATCTCCTTTTTCTCCTTGTGGGCCAGCAGCTCCTGTAGCTCCAGTTTCACCTTGAGGGCCAGTGGCGCCTGTTGCTCCAGTCTCACCTTGTGGACCAGTAGCTCCTGTAGCACCAGTCGCGCCTGTAGCACCAGTTTCTCCTTGAGGTCCCTGTGGGCCTTCTGGGCCAGTAGCTCCGACTGCACCATCTTGGCCGTCAGTACCATTGGATCCTGTTGCTCCTGTAGCGCCAGTTGCTCCTGTAGCACCAGTCTCTCCTTGTGGACCAGTAGCGCCTGTAGCACCAGTTGCTCCTGTAGCACCAGTTTCTCCTTGAGGTCCTTGTGGGCCAGTGGCGCCTGTAGCTCCTGTCTCACCTTGTGGGCCAGTAGCTCCTGTAGCACCAGTTGCTCCTGTCTCTCCTTGAGCGCCAGTAGCACCAGTTTCTCCCTGAGGACCTGTAGCACCAGTTTCCCCTTGAGGGCCAGTTGCTCCTGTAGCTCCAGTGGCGCCTGTAGATCCAGTATCTCCTTTTTCTCCTTGTGGGCCTGCAGCTCCTGTAGCTCCAGTCTCACCTTGAGGGCCAGTTGCTCCTGTAGCACCAGTGGCTCCTGTAGCACCAGTGGCTCCCTGTGGACCTTCTGGGCCAGTAGCTCCTGTATCACCCTGTGGGCCTGCAGCTCCTGTAGCACCAGCATCACCCTGAGGACCTTGTGGTCCTTCTGGGCCAGTGGCTCCTTGAGGGCCTACTGGGCCGATAGCACCAGTTGCTCCTACAGCACCAGTTGCTCCTGTAGCACCTGTATCACCCTGTGGGCCAGCGACACCTCTTGGTCCCTGTGGGCCTTGAGGACCAGCTATACCATCTTTACCTTGAGGGCCTACAGCTCCGGCTGGACCTTGTGGGCCTTCTGGGCCTTGGACTCCAGTCGGGCCTCTTTCACCCTGTGCACCTTGTACACCAGGTACACCCTGCGATCCTTGAGGACCTTGAGGGCCTACCATACCTTCTATGCATTCCCATAGTGGTAAGTCATCACTACCCTTATTAATTTCCAGACACTGTGTATCAGTATTATATATGATAGCACCTGTTAGTGGCGTAGGAATAGCGTCTCTCTGAGATGTAGTCATTCGTGGTGGAACGAACGCTTTATCTGTTGCTTCTAATTCTAAGATCGAACCATCGTCGATCGTAGATTCATCTCCACCAATTTTTACCTGGGCATTCATTGATGTAGAAAATGATAAAAAGATACCCAATGCTAAAAGCAATGAACATCTTTTCAGAAGACCTGGGGTGCTGCCCCTAGTCTTTAAGGAGTTAATTAACATGTTTGTAAATTTTAATATCATCGGTAATACGTTTCAACTTTAGAGTTAACACAGTAATATATCTATCACTTTAGGGTGGGTAAAATTACAGCTCAACAAAACTGATAAAAAATATTAGTGTAACAAAATATATATTATTAAAAAAACATATTAATGTTTAACTAATATAATATCTAAAGATGCCAACTAAAATGTCTTATACTAAGGTAAAATAACACATATTACCGAAAATCATATTATTTCCAACATTATTTGTTCAATACGGGTATCAGAAACCTTCTCGATCGTCACTTGGTAGCCATCAAAATCAATAATCTCATGTTCTTTGGGAATCTTACCCGCACTTGCTACGATGTAGCCTGACAGGGTATGATACTCTCCTTGTGGGAGACTTATCTGTGGATATTTATCATTCACATAGTCGATCTCGAGGCGAGCGGAAAACCTAAATGTTGTAGAATCTAATTGTATATCTATATAATCTTCTTGATCATGCTCATCCTCAATCTCTCCAAATATCTCTTCTAGCAGGTCTTCCAATGTCACTAAACCTGATACACTTCCAAACTCATCTACAACACAAGCGATATTATTATCATTGTTTATGAACTCTGACATGAGCATTTTAGCATTCATGGCCTCTGGTATAAATTGGATAGGTAGACAGATAGACTCCAATGATGATGGCTGCTCCAACAACTGCTGGTGATGTACGTAGCCTACTGTCTTTTCTATCTCCTGCTCAGCGACAAGAATCCGAGAGTGCTTACAGCCCTCTATTACTTCGATCAATTCTGGTATGCTTGCTTTTATATCTACAAAGATTATCTCAGTCCGAGGCACCATGCAGTCTTTCACTTTAATTTGGTCAAGCCTAAGCGCCTTTGTGAAGAGCTCTTTATCTATAGGATCGTCAGAGTCAATGTTATCCTCGATGTAATGTTCTAAGTCGGTCTTATTCAAATTTAGATCTTCCTTTTCGGTAGGCTCTTCGGATACAGACGACAAGAAGAACTTAGATAGTGAGTTAGTCAATTTAGCAGGTAGAAATAATATGACGCTGAACAACAAAAGTGGATAGCTCATGATGTAGATGACCTGGTGAGCATAAAGCCGGAATAATAGCTTAGGGATGAACTCTCCAAAGATCAAGACAATCACCGTGATGATGATCGTGGACATCAATAGTTCAAGAATGCCAGAGCTCACATATACCATGAGGAATGGACTAATCAACTTATTCATAAAGTAGGTGAAAGCGACAAGAGCTAAGTTGTTGCCTATCAGCATGGTAGATAAAAATCGCTCTGCATCATTATAGAACGAGCTGATGAGCTCACCTCGCTTATTCGATTTCTCTTTTCTTAGCTCGATCTCTAATCTATTAGCAGATACGAATGCCATCTCGGAACCCGAGAAAAAAGCTGATAGGAGGAGAAAAAAAATGATGGACAAAAACAACATAAGTCGAAGATACTCAGAAGAAATTCAATTCAAGAAAATGGCGCAGATCATAACATTCAAATAGGGTGTTTGTCTTCAACACTAGAGCGCCCCACATCGTGTCTATTTACAAGCTTTTTGTAAGCTTTTCGAAGGTGGATTTTCCGAGCACTTCTTTGATCTCGAATCTAGCAAAGTCTTGATCAGCTGATATGCCAAAGCCATAAAGTGTATCTCTTTTCTGAGGTCGTGTGATCCTGACGAATCGGTTATTCTCTAGGGATCTAGTATTCTCATTCCATATCAAAAGATTGGTCTCTAATTTATCTCCTTGCTTGTTATAGACGACGACACTGTCACTGGCGATAATGACTCCTTGTCTGCCGTCCTTTTGCGCCATCCTAGCGTCCATATATGAATTCACTTGTCCTGATGGAGAAAGAAATTCGACGTGAATGCCCTTAGGGAATTTTTCTATTTTTTCCGAAGCATTATTCACTCTGATCATGAGAGGAGTCGTGAGTCTGACCTTTACTTGGGCCGAATCAGAGTATAATAATTCAATGCCTTGAGTGACTTCGCTATCAATCAGCTCAACTTCAACCAAGGATCTGATATCTTCTTCTGAATTGACACAAGACATCACAAAAGCGATCAACATGAATCCCAAAATATAGCCTGGTATTTTCATCTTATGAGGGTCACGGTTCCACTATAGGTTTGAGCAAAGTTATCTAAAAATATGACCTCCGCCCGCCATGCAAATGTGCCAGGAGATAATAAAACACCTTTATATGTACCATCCCACCCGATTTCGCTGTCATCACTTAAAGGCATCATCTCAGAGGTAAAGATAAGCTCACCCCATCGATTATAAACTGCAAAATCTCTTATTTCCGATACCGCTATACCAGTAAAAATTCGGAAATAGTCATTGGTACTGTCATCATTAGGCGAGAATGCATCAGGAGCATAGACCGCCTTTGACCTATCTATTATGGTTGTGATGATAACATCATCCATGGCCATACAGCCTATCTGATTAGTCGCTGTAATAGTATAAGTGGTCGTTCCTGGCGCAATGACAGAGGGATTATCACAATCTGTACAGCTCAAGCCCTGGACTGGTGACCATTCTAATGTTATCATATCCTCCCCTGGACCTGCAATCACTTGTAGATCAGTCTCCACACCTAAGTCCACTGTCTGGTCTTCTCCTGCATCAACGGTGACAGCTGGTGGCTCATCAATGGTCACACCAATATTATCAGCAATACAACCCTTAGCATCCACCGCAGAGACTTGATAATCCCTCGGCACCAAATCGGCAAAAGACTGTACAGGTGAAAAATCATCATTGTCTAAGCGATATAAATAAGGCTCCGTTCCACCATTAGCCATGACGCTTATTATCCCTGTGTCATCACCATGACATATCACATCCACCACCTCAGGATCAAGCGTGATCATCACATCTGGAGGACAGCACGGATCTACATCTACATCCTTAAATGCTGGAAACAAGCAACCTCGCTCCGTCTCCACTGTCAGCACAGCGGTCTTGGGCCCAAATGTGCTATAGACAACTCTATGAGGCCCTTGTCCTGTGACGGTCTGAGGGCTAGCACCTGAACCAAAATTCCAAGACCAACTCACAATATTATCGGTGGTGCCCGTAGACAAGTCTCTGAAGATGACCTCCTGATCACACTGCAGCGATGGATTGGCTAAGATGTCAATCTCAAACTCAGGCTCTGGACCTAAGAAAGTGCCAGTCCCTCCAAACTCAATGGAAAATCCAAAATTAGATGCTGAAAAATTATTAACTAAAAGTGCATAGCTTTCCCCTTCTACCATATCAATGGGCGCTAAAAAATTATCATCCCCCAGCTCACAGCCTCTTGATTCTTCTGTATCCCCAGATCCTACCCGCAGTCCCGTAGGTCCAAAGCACCTGCTATTGAAATCAAAACTCTCGCCCACCGTCTCACCAGAAGCCATGCAGCGTAGTAACTCTTTATTTGAGCAATCAGTCAATCCATTAGGCAATCTAAACAACGCAAAATCAAGATCCTCGGTAGGATCATCCGTATTATTAGGCGTCAGCGTAAAAAACAGAGAACCTGCATCTTTACAAGTCCAGCTGTACCAAGCAGACCTATCCTCCGAATTCACACCCACATCCCCTAGACAGCTGCCCTGAGCTTCATCAGGATCTCTTCCAGCACCATCTAAGAATTCTACCACAAATGATGTCGTATCACAAAGGACTACAGACTGCGGACAATCCTGTTCTGCGCGCGGCACTGGATTAAATAACTGGGTACAAAGCTGAAAGCCTCCAGTATCGTCTGATCGACTATCTATCCTGATATAATAGGTACTGCCCACAGTCAGCTCAGACAAGAATACTTCATTCGATGTAGCAGTCCCAATAAACGAACTACAGGCGACCTCTTGCAGATCACTGCATCGATTCGCATATACGATGACAGATATGTCAGTGAGAAATGCTTCATCAGCATTAGGTCTGAGAATGGTGATCGATCCTGACTGTCTGGTGGCTGTAAAATTCATCCAGATGTCATGAGATACCGTACCCTGAGGCCAGCATCCAGTATTGCCCTCAGCTGAAGCCGTCGTCCCGACTGTGGAGAAGTCTCCACAGAACTCTTCTGCAGAAACTATTCTAAAAGAAGTGAAGCACTCATCGATCGTCGCCTGGGAAAACAGAGGCAAGGCATTCAATAAGAGAAAAGTGCCAAACAGATATATGGTAATCTTTTGCTGCAAATGATTGATTATCAATAACTATTAAGAAGAACGATTAACATCTTAGACGTATAGGTAATACTATAATCGTTGGTAAGGCTGAAAAAGTCTCTGATAGTAAAATATTTATGAAAAAATTAAGTGCAGGACAAAGTCCTCTGATAATCTTGTAATATCGCGGATAACTCAGTTATAAAACACGACGGCATGCTTTATCTAGTACCAACGCCCATAGGAAACTTAAGTGATATCACTCTGAGAGCTATAAATATACTCAAAGAGGCAGATCTCATCTTAGCAGAAGATACAAGACAAACGAAAAAACTACTACGTCACTATGAGATAGAGAATCAACTGAGATCATACCACTCCCATAATGAACACAAAGAAGTAAATCATATCATACAACTATTACAATCTGGTCAAACCATCGCACTCGTATCAGATGCAGGCTCACCAGGTATATCTGACCCTGGATTTCTTATTTCACGGGCATGTCATCAGGAAAACATTCAAGTGATAGCTCTTCCTGGTGCTACGGCCTTCGTCCCTGCGCTGATAGCGTCAGGTCTGGCATGTGATCGATTCTATTTTGAAGGCTTCCTACCTCAGAAAAAAGGCAGGCAGACCAGATGGCTGTACCTGAAGGAGCTATCCGATACCATCGTATTGTATGAGTCACCGTACCGCGTACTGAAGTGTCTCGAGGAAATCAAGCTTCACATGGGAGAGGAGCGCATGGTATGTACGGCTAGAGAAATATCCAAAATTTATGAGGAGATAAAGACTCTTCCAGTGAAAGACTTATTAAAATTCCACCAAGCCAAAGATAAAATCAAAGGAGAATTCGTCATTGTCATTGGAAAATCTTAGTCGCCTGATTATCAGATAGGTTACAAGATGGAGGTTAATCACGTTAAACATTTACTAATCTTCTTCTCAGAACAATTAAGTCAGATTTCATTCGTAATTTTATCCCAAATAGCTTGGCGTAAGAGCTTATTCTTTCTCTCAGAAAAATCAGTAATGAATATTGATATAAAGAGATTTCATTCAAAATGAGAAAAGCCCTCCAATCTAAAAAATAATCTACGTATGAAAGTTTTAAAAGCATCTCTCACTCTCATGATCATGCTGATGATACACTCACTTATCATGAGCCAGAATACACCTGAGAGATCTAATCATGGTGATAAATTCGAGCAAATAGACGGCTGGCTGCCGTCTGCATCAAGATACCGTAGCATAGATGGTAATCCTGGCCCAGACTACTGGCAACAAAAAGCTGACTATGAAATCAATTGTACTCTTAATACGACTGAAAATAGACTGGATGGCAAAGAGACCATCACCTATCACAATAACGCACCTATCGCCCTGCCATACCTGTGGCTGCAACTGGACGAAAATGAGCACAGCCCAGAAGCTGATAAGCACTACATGGACCCCAGCGCTATCTATGAGGTCATGGGTGAGTCCGATCTAAAAGACCTGGACTATTGGAAAGACAATGACAAATTCGGTCACAAGATTCAGTCCATCACAGATGAGGCTGGCAAATCAATGAAATATACCATCAATAAAACGATGATGAGACTTGATCTGGACAAGCCTCTCGCTTCAGGTGAGAGCATCACATTCAACATAGATTGGCACTACTACCTCACGGACAGAATCAATCAATCTGGATCAGGCAGAGGCGGATATGAATATTTTGAGGACGATGGTAACTACCTGTATACGATCGTCCAGTGGTTTCCCAGAATGTGTTCTTACACAGATAGTCAAGGCTGGCAAAACAATCAATTTACCAGCAGAGGTGAGTTTGCGCTGACATTTGGGGACTATGATGTCAAAATCAAGGTGCCAGACGATATGGTGGTAGGATCCACTGGCGAATGCCAAAACTACGAACAAGTACTCAGCCCAAAGGAAAAAGCCCGGTGGAAGCAAGCTCAGACGTCAACGGAACCAATCGAAATAGTCACCTTAGAGGAGGCAAAGGCTGCCGAAGCCAGTCCAAAATCATCCAGAATGGTCACTTGGCATTACAAAGCAGAAAATGTAAGAGACTTTGCGTGGACAGCGAGTCGAAAATTTGTCTGGGATGCTATGCCACACATTAATGAGGACGGTGATAAGTCAATGTGTATGAGCTATTATGCTAAAGAAGCCTATCCAATCTACTCTAAGTATTCTACGAAAGCAGTGGAGCATACCTTAGACGTGTACAGCAGGTATTCTATACCCTACCCCTACCCTGTAGCCATCTCCGTCGAGGCAGCTAATGGCATGGAGTACCCGATGATCTGCTTCAATCCTGGCAGAGCCGAAAAAGATGGCACCTACACTCAGAGAGCTAAATACGCTGCGCTGACAGTGATCATACACGAGGTCGGCCATAATTACTATCCAATGATCATCAACAGCGATGAACGTCAATGGGCATGGTTTGACGAAGGCCTAAATAGCTTTGTGCAGTTCGTGGCAGAAGCCGAATTCGATTCTAACTACAGTCATTGGTTTGTGGCTCCTATGGGAATAGCTGACTATATGGCATCGCCTAAGGATAAGTTAGAGCCGATCATGACTAACACAGAAAACATCGTCAACTACGGATCTAATGCCTATGACAAACCAGCTGCAGCTCTGAATATACTGCGCGAGACCATCATGGGCAGAGAGCTCTTCGATTATGCCTTCAAAGAATTTGGCAGACGATGGGCCTTCAAACATCCTGCGCCAGCTGACTTTTTCCGTACCATGGAGGACGCCAGTGGTGTTGATTTAGACTGGTTTTGGAGAGGCTGGTTCTACAGTATCGATGCCGTAGATATATCATTAGACAGTATGGACTACTACACGGTAGATTTAGAAAATGATCCTGAAAAAAGAGAAAATGAATTTAGCTCTTCCGCTCAAAAACCCTACAATCATATCTCCCGTAGAAGGAATATGGCAGAAGGGGTCGAATTCTTAGTGGATCAGGATACATCACTCCAGGACTTTTACAATAGCTATGAGCCATGGGCATCAGAGGACTCTATCAGCACGACGACATGGATGCTATTCAATGAGACATATACTGAGGCTGAGAAAAAAGAAAAATTCTCCGATCAGCACTTCTATCAGCTGAACTTCAGCAACAAGGGAGGACTGGTGATGCCCGTCATCTTAGAGTGGGAATATGAGGATGGCACTAAGGAGATTGAGACTATACCTGTAGAGATCTGGAGGAAGAATGAAGCATCCTTCAGCAAAGCCTACGTAAAAGATAAAAAAGTGAAGAACATCATTGTCGATCCATTCTTTCAGACGGCAGATATCGATACTGACAATAATACGGTAGAAGTACCTCAGGTATCCACCAAATTCAAAGTATTCAAATCGCACAAAATGAAAGAAAAGCTAAATCCGATGCAGCTGGCTAGAAAGAGAGCACTGGATAAAAAACGAGGCATCAAGCCTTAACCCCTAAACCTATGACTATATTCTCAAGCCTGATATCAATCCTTATTTTCCTCAGCAGTCTAACACAGACAGAGAACGAGCTGACTGAGCTCAACTGGATGCAGCTGGATGACATGACGATGGAGTATAAGTATAATGAGGAGTTTGGATTTGACATACCATATCCAGTCTTCGGCGAGGATATCAAAAAACTGGAAGGCCAAGAAGTATCGCTGGAAGGATACGTCCTCTTAATATCTGCTGACGATGATGAAGAGATCGTCATACTATCCAAGTATCCGTATTCTCAATGCTTCTTTTGTGGAGGCGCTGGTCCAGAATCCGTAGTCGATGTATTGCTAAAGGAAGAATACTTGGACCATAAGCTAAAAATGGATCAGAAAGTCCTTTTCAAAGGTAGACTGAAGCTGAATGCAGATGACTTAGATCACCTGAACTACATCTTCGAAGATGCCGAAATCGTATCAACTAAGTAATTAACACTTTTCTATAGCCGACTAATGGCTGTGTAGACTTGGCAACATTCTTGCTCCGCTATATGGAGTGTAGCTCAATAAAGTAGTTCCCCTATTTTATGACACCAGTGGCTAGAGAAGCTAATTAGAGATCGACAACGAGAATCTAGCTGATGAGAGGTGAGTGCTACCTGTAGTGTAAAATGGTCGAACAAAAGTGGAATTACTGGTATACCATGAGGTATAGAAATATATGATTTTGTAGCTTAGGATAATCAATTGTTTAACATGAAGTATTTAGATAAGTGTCATTATTTAATCAGCTTCGAATAAATTAATAATTACATATTATGAGAATTTTCAAGTATTTATGTTTCGCCATAATCATTGGTAGCCTGTTTCCTTCGTGTGCAGCAAAAAAGAAACAAATCGCAGCTTTGGAGACAGAACTCTTAGCTGCTAATGAAACCTTAGATAAGTATGGTCAGTCCATAAATGACTATTCGAATAAGCTGTCAGCGTGTGATCAAGAAATAGAAAGACTCAAAGGTCTCATCAATGCATGTGAAACAAATTTGAGTCTGAGACAAGAACAGATAGACGATCTAAAAGATCAGATAAAAGACATCAGGGGACAGCGTGATAAGCAAGTCGAACAAGTCGGCGACCTCACCGTTCTATCACAGTCAGCAAGTGAAAATATAAAGGAGACACTTAATCAACTGGAACAAAAAGATGGCTACATCCAAATATTACAGCAAGCTAAGACGAAAGCTGACTCTATCAATCTCGCCTTAGCTGTCAATCTACAAAATGTCTTAGTCGATGGTATCCGAGACCAAGACATCGATGTGCAAGTGGACAAAACTGTCGTCTTCGTAAACCTATCAGATAAGATGCTGTACACAAGTGGAAGTTCTAATCTCACCTCTCGTGCTAATGAAGTGCTCGGTAAAATTGCTAAAATCATCCAATCAAGACCAGAACTGGAAGTCATGGTAGAAGGCTATACTGACAATGTATCCATCAGAAATTCTTGCATAGAGGATAACTGGGACCTGAGTGTCAAACGATCGACTTCTGTCGTAAGAGCGCTGCAAAAAAACTACGGTGTTGATCCTAATCGACTCATCGCAGCGGGAAGGGGTGAGTATAATGCCTTAGCCAGCAATGATACTCCTGAAGGAAGATCAACAAATAGAAGAACAAGGATCATCATTCTGCCTAAACTTGATCAATTCTACGACCTACTTAATCCGAATAATGTACCTGATTAATTGAGTGCATATTTACCAGATGAATAATAAAGGCAGCCTTAGCAATGATAGGGCTACCTTTATTATTTTATCAACAATAATAACTTCTCCATTCAGCCATCTCGATGATTGTATTCGTCTTTTGTACTCAAAGCATCTAAAGCTAATCCGCTTATGCGCACTCATCACAAATGCCCTCCACAACTAAATGGACTTTCTTCACTTGATAGTTACTAGGTATACTGATATCTGACTTCACCTCCCCTACGACACATATCGTTCTGTCACAATTTTCACAGTGAAAATGAGCGTGATCATCATGATGGTGCAGATGGCCACACTCATCTGGACATAGGGCATATTTAATCTTACCACTGGAATCAAAAATCTGATGGATGATGCCGTGCTTTTCAAATGCCTTCAGCGTCCTGTACAGGGTGATTCGGTCTAAATCTGATACTGACTCCTCAATATTTTGACTAGACAGGGCACTCCCCTTCTTATCAATGAACATGGATAGTACCTGAGTCCTGACTGCTGTTTTTCTGAGATTGTGATCTATAAGCTTTTGATGGACTTCGAGCATTGATATTTATCTATATTGATGTCAATTTCAAAATTATGATTGATAAGACTAACCACCAAACTATTATCAAACTTCTGATCCAAATAGCCGCCTCAGATCAAGAGATTACTGCTTCTGAGACAGATTTTATACTGCGCGTGACCCAAAGCTTTGGCATGACAGAGGCCGACATGGACCGTATCCAGTTAGACCGAAGCGCCATCGCATGGCCCAAAAGCGAGCAGGATCGTATGAATATTCTCTATTATGTCCTCTTTATGTTGCGTGCAGATCACCAGATCCTACCCGAAGAGATTGTCGCTATTAAGAGAATAGGATTCAAACTGGGCTTTAGATCAAGATTGGTAGAGGACATGTTAGACAAGCTCTCGGCTAATCCTGATAACATTGAGTTCGGTGATGACCTGCTTAACACGATCAAGAAGTATCTTAATTAGAGACATTAATCTATACTACATCCAAGTCTATGCGACAACAGCTTCTTTCCGTTTGACCGCGTCGATACTCTTCACATTAGATTTTTCATCATTCTTTATTGAGGAGAGATTCTTCTTTATGGTAAAATAAAAAGTAGTACCAACTCCCTCTTCGGATTCTAACCATATCCTACCTTGATGCTTTTCCACGACCTTTTTACATATTGTCAGGCCGAGACCAGTCCCCTCATATATATCGTTGCTGTGTAACTTTTCAAATATTACAAATATTCTACTCTTATTTTCTTCTTTAATACCAATCCCATTATCACTCACACTAAAGACCCACTCGTCTTCTCCATCTTTACAGTCAATCTTAATTTGAGGCTTAACACCTGGCCTGACAAATTTAATCCCATTTCGAATCAAATTTTGTAGTAGTTGGCCCAGCTTTATCTCATCGGCATCTATTGATCTTGGCATGTTATGAATGCTAAGAGAGGCACCCACTTTCTGAATGGACTCACTTAACTCACTACGGCACCGTTTAAATAATTCCGCCAATTTGACTGGACTGATATGCAGCTTATCTGTATTTATCCTGGCAAATTGTAAGAGATCATTAATCAATACCTGCATATTGTTAGAACTCGTTACGATGATATCTAAATACTTTTTGGATTTATCATCAAGGTTTTGATAAGCATTTTTCTTAAGTAAATAGGCAAAACTCGATACTGTACGCAGAGGTGCTTTTAAGTCATGAGATGCGATGTAGGCAAAATTCTCTAACTGTAGATTAGACTCAATATATTTTTCCAGTTCATCATTTTTCACATTGAGCTCGTCTAACTGATCGAATATAATGGAATCTTTTTTCTTCCTTTCAGTGACATCCAAAATATGACGAACCAAGAGTCTTTGATCATTCACCTCTACAATAGAATTCATTACCTCAAGGTATTTCATTTGACCATCCCGCTCTAAGGTATAATCATAATTCAAGACCGTATTGTTCTGTTTAATTTTAGTCGGTATGTCATGGATATTCTCGCCCTTTGCTTTGAGCATGTTATTGTATTCACTACTTAGTGTTTCATCTCCAATAAAAATACCTATTTCATTTCCAATGATCTCTCTCATCTTATTATTCCTGATCAAAAGTCTTGATTGGTTCATCAGGTCTGATTGGCCATCGAGTTTTATCACATCAATTCCAGTGAATGAACTTTCTATCATGGTCTTGTAGAGCACATTCCTTTCGTCCAGTTCCTTACGTACGATGACTTTTGCTTGTTCAGCCAGTACCCGAGCTGTAGATTCATAAAAGGTGATGATCATGTGATTTCCATCATCTTTATTCTCTGACGCCTTAGCTCTCACATCTATGTAGACGACGCCTTCATCCTCTTGATTGATTTCAATGGTGATGATCTCCATTTGATCCTCAGCTATACTATCAGCTATATAGTCCTCAAATAATTTTCTGTACTTAGTGGTGACAATATCCAATACATTATGCCCTATTAAATCCAGCTTATCATAGCCAAGAATCAACGCAGCTCCATTAGAAATATAGTCTATCTTACCCTGAGGATCACACTGAAGCACTCCACCCGGTAAAGTATTGATCAGCCTTCTGTATTTATACTCGGACTTACTCACCGCCTGAATAGCTTCCAGCTCTTCCGTAATGTCATTAGTCATTCTTACGAGTAGTGTCTTACCGTTGACCACGACGATATTTACATTGAAATCTACATGACGTTTTCTATCATCCTGATCTCTGATAATCCACCTTGATTTAGAGTAGCCTTTAGTACTAAGCTCAGTAAATGAAATATCCAACTTAGCCTTGATATCTGTAAGTGGTACGTCATCGTACAGCATAGACTGAATCTCTTCCGGATACAAATAGGTCTTGTTATTATTCCCAATAAGCGATGCTCCTTTATTATTTCTACTCATCAAGACAGCATCATAAGTCTTTGCAGCGTAATCAAATGATTTTAATTCTAAGATATCTATGCCATCAAAAGAGTAATTGAATAATGTCGTATAAAGCTGATTACTGTGCTCCAGCTCCAATTTAGATGTATACTCATCTGTCACATCATCAATGAAGAACACTAAGCGCCTTCTTTCTTCATTAAAGTCTTTTATAACTGTGATACTTGCGATAAATTCCCCCCCAGCTACAGTCCTCCCTGTCAGAATTCTTGTTACTTTTTCTTTCTCCTTAATTTGATTGACCAAGGTAGAGATGACCTCAGTCTTAGAGACTTTGTCTATTTGTTTCTCATGGATGAATTCATTCACTGAATAATTAGATAATGAGTCTTCTGGATTCAGACCTAGTAGTGTAATCATTCTGTGATTCCCGTCTACGATATGAGTTGTATCATAATCTACCAGTAAAATGCCCTCATATGAATTATCGAATATGTCTTTATATTTCCTGCGTCCTAACTCAATCTCAGCCTCCTTCTTTTTCGCCTCAGTGATATCTGACAAAATCTCCACGCATCCTATGATTTGACCAGTCGAATTGACCAGTGGTGATAACTTTCGATTAAACTGTCTCGCCTCGGTTCCAGTAGTGACCGTTATATCAGTGATGTCAGCTTGGCCTTCCAATACAAGCCCATAAGGTTTCGGGCAACACTGGCTAAAATAATCTACAGAAATAGACTCCGTAAAATTAGAACCAATGTCAATACTGAAACCAGGCTTCACAAATGGAGAAAGTATTTCTCTCGCCTTATCATTCATCACCATGATCTCCAGATCATTATTGAGGGCGATAATCGAATCTGGAGCATTGTAAATGACTGTGTCCAATGTAGCTGTATAATTAGTCAGCGAAAGCTGTGCTGCCAACAAATCAGTCACGTCTACACAGCTCAGCAAGTAAGTCCCGTCCTCTTCGCTCAGCCGAGAGAGATGACCTGCCACATGCCGCACCGTATCTTTGTACTTTATACGGTGAATCACTTGCTTGCTATCTATATTTTTATTGCTCGTATCAAAGAGCTGGCCCAAAACAAAATCTTTATCCTCCTCGTATAGAAAGTCTTCTGGATCCTTACCTAATACATCTTCCCTATTCGCTTGAATGATGCTTAGAAATGCTGCATTCACCTCAATGAATTCTCTGTCCTTTACAATGGCGATACCCCCCAGTGAATTTCTAAATACAGACTTATATCGCAGCTCAGAGGCCTTTAACTTTTGTTCCGCTTCCCACTGCTTCGATATATTCTTAATTGTGACAATCGCTGAGACAAACTCATCATTCTTAAAGATCGAATTCACAGCTATGGCAGTCATGAATTCATTGCCACTCGCATCAACTATTATTACATCTGTAGAGAAGAATTCTATTACACCTTCTTTCAAATCTGCAAAAAACGCCTGAAATGACTCTTGATCTTTTTGGTGAATGTAATCGTATATCGACGCTCCGAATAACACGGCTTTCTCCCCTTTGACGAACTTAGTAAATGAGTCATTCGTCTCCTTCATTAATCCGGCCTCGTCTAATACGGTGACACCCAAAAGGTTATTATCAAATATACTTTGGTAGTTATCTTTCGATGCTCTGAGTTGTTCATTCTTTTTTATCTCTAATGTTTTATTTTTTAGAATAATAAAATAGAGACTTCTATTTGATTTTGATGGAAGGAAGAGTGATTTAAAGGAAACTTTTTCTTTCAGTTTTGATGTCAATACTGAATTTACTTCAATCGATTTTCCTTGCTTTAAGTTATTTTGGACTTGTTCAAATTGGTCAATTGAATCTTCATTATAAATTAGAGGTTTATAACCAGACTCGCTCATTGCATTTAGCTCATTCAGATCGTAGCCAATCATTCTTACGAATCCATCATTCGCTTTGACAAATCGATTCTCTTTGTAGTCATAGATGGCCATGGGGTCATACGACTGTGCAAAAATACTTTCGAAATCATCCTCATGAGCATGGGATAGGTTTTGTAATGCCAATGCAGCTTGCTGCAGCTGAAAATACTCCCAAAAGTGGATCGCAATGGAACCCACAAAAAATAATAACAAGCTGTGGGACACTAAGCTTGAAGTAGGAACTCTGGCAGATGATTCGATTAACTCATAGCCCAAGAGCAAAATGGAAGCTCCGAGCAAAATTTTCATGAGAAGAACCACATTAGACTGAGCACTATAGGACTTAGCTGACAATGCTAAAATGAGGAGTAAGAGGCCTTCGTATCTTACATCTGGAAAATATATGGCTACAAAACAAATGAGAGGTACGATGCAGATAAGGCTAAAAATAAACCACTGCACATTTTTATTATCTCGATCAAAAACAAGGCGAAACAAATTCAAAGAGAGAATAGCTATTATGATAGCAATTGGAATTTGATATTGATTAGTATTAAAAATGAAATATAGCAATACAGTTGCAAAACTCAGATGTATCAGGATATGACACAGGCTATAGTTTCTAAGATTACCTAAATTAATTTGACTTACACCCAACTTATTGGTCATCCAATAATAAACACTTGATTAAAAAATAGTTAAGGTATGCTGTAGCGAAAGGAGTTACTATTCACAAAAAAATGGTCTGATAGAAATGGTCTTCTGTTAGAAGTATAACAAAAATAGGCACTTCAGCTTTTAAAGGAGAGAATACGATGCTACATAAACTGTACAAATAGCTACAATTAAGCTACATACGAATATCAACTGTCTTATAATAAACGATGATTGAATACTCTTTACTATGGTTCAAGATTCGACGTCCCAGTCGGATAAAACCGATCTAGTGTCAGCACCAGCTTTATGAGAACCATGCTGGACTACTGAAGGTGTCCTGCTGAATCTCGGCGCTGGAGCCGGCTGAGTTATTCCGTCTAATGTGATGTAGCTCTCTCTGGCCACATTGTGTGGATGTGCTGGCGCTTCTTTATAGTCTAACACGGGAGCAAAGCATACATCAGTCCCTTCCATGATATCACACCATTCTTGCCGAGTCTTAGATAAGAATACTGTACTGATCACTGCCTTTAGCTCTGGCCACTTCTTACTAGATAGCTGAGCAGAAAATAGATCTGGATCAAGACCTGCCTTCTCTATGAGAAGCTGATAGAACTTAGGCTCGATAGAGCCTATCGAGATATACAGGCCATCCTTCGTCTCATAACAGTCATAAAAATGAGCACCTGAATCCAAGATATTAGACGCACGATTCACGTTCCACTGCCCGATTCCGTCCAGTGTATTGAAGATCGACATCAGATTAGCGGTACCCTCCGTCATGGCGACATCTATCACCTGGCCCAGGCCTGAGCGCTGAGTCTCTAGCAGTGCTGCAAGTATGCCCGTCACTAAAAACATGGCTCCCCCACCGTAGTCGCCCACCAGATTAAGCGGTGGAGCGGGAGGTGAGTCTGCCCGCCCCATGGCATGAAGCGCTCCCGTAATCGATATATAGTTGATATCATGCCCTGCTGCTGATGCGAGGGGCCCAGTCTGTCCCCAGCCAGTGATTCTGCCGTAGATCAGCTTTGGATTTTTCTCTTGGCAGACTTCTGGGCCTATACCCAGTCTCTCCATCACCCCTGGCCTGAACCCCTCAAACAGGACATCTGCCTGACTGACCAATGCCAGTAATTTGTCTACGTCTTTTTTATCCTTCAGGTCCAGTGCTATGGACTTCTTACCGCGGCGATTGCAGTCAGGAATGACGTAATCGGCAGCTGCACGCTCTACCTGAATCACCTCAGCCCCCATATCCGCCAGAAGCATTCCCGCAAAGGGCCCAGGGCCAATGCCTGCCATTTCTATAATCTTGATTCCATGTAGAGGCCCCATATTGCTTGAATTTAATTCCCCGTAAAGTAATAAAGTTTGGGATGCGAATGGAGTGGGATAAGTTGATCAAAAGCAGAAATATGAGATACTGAAGAGGAAACTTGTTTCAAATAGTACCAATATAATTTCCCATATTCTAAACTCCATCACTAAGAAGAGCAGATAAATTTTTCTATAAAATCAAGAATGAGATCAGATGAGTAGTGATTTGAGGATCGGTATGATTTTCTAACCCCAAAAAAGAATAAAAACAAGTTAATTCTTCATGCGAAGTAAAACGGAATCAAAAGAGGCAAATAAAAAAAGCCAGCTCTCATAAGAGGCTGACTTTCAAACATTTGTGTGGTCGGAGTAGCAGGATTACAACTTGAGTATGATAGACATCTCAGATACCCCTTTTTATATATTTCATTAGTAATTTTTACACTTTACGTACCTAACAGCACCTAATCGAATCAAAAAAACGCCCCCATAACTTTAATAGGGGTCGCTTTATTTGTACACTTAGAATGCGAATAAAAAATATACTTTATGCCTAAAAGTACAAAAATCCCTAATGTTAAATTTAACCTTAAATCTAAAGATCCAGAGGATCAAGAAACTCTGATATATGCCTTCTTTAGATACAAGCGAGGACGGTTAAAATATTCTACTGGTGAAAAGGTTATTCCTAAATATTGGGACTATGGCGCTCGTAAAGCAAGGAATGTAAAAAATATGTAGCCATTGAGTCAGGCCCTAAGGTCTGGTATTGCCTACTTCACATTCGCAAAAGCTACTGGAGAGCTGAGAGATGCTATAGGGACGCTCAGAGCTGGCAACTATGACTACACCTACAGGACCAATAACAAGAAAGGCGCAAAGCTTGACGTAATCAAGTATTTCGATATCACAGTAAAGGCATGGAGATCATTTCGAATTGAGCGCCTTCACAGTATAGCAGCATAAATCATTCATCATCAGGGACCAGGGTATTGGTCCCTACTAAATCCAATATTATGAGTAATCAAATCAATCCATTCAATGGCCAGCCGATCAGAAAAACAAAAGACATTCTATCAGAGTTAAGCGAGTGCGGTGATACAGTTGTATCGCTGATGGGCCAGTTCTCTAAAGACTTTAATGATGGAGCCAGTACCATTGACATAGAGCAAAGCACTAACGTAGCATGGCTACAGTCAATGGTTTATGAGTTGATCAAGTCCATAGAGAGATGAATTAGAATAGAGATGGCAAAAGGGCAGCATTTTAATTTTTACTGAGGATCATCAAAATTGAATCCAGCTTCACATGCCATATCCAGTTCGCCTAATAGCTTCTCCATATCTGGAAATCTTGGATTCAAAATCATAGCAGAATATAAAGTATAATTATTAAAATCTACAATTCTTTCATGAAACTCAAACCCTTGAAACATTAATGAATGTTGGTGGTACCATCGTTTAAATAACTCAAAACGGAGATGCTCTTTACAATCATTGTCATCACATATAAAAAAGAGGACTTTGTCATAAGAATTTCCTTTGATGAAATAAAAGTGATTAACAATTTCAGCGATTGTTGTTCCTACATTATAATCTTTTGGTGGTGGTTTCTTATACTTTATCGGCTGAATTACGACTTCGTATATATTATGACAAATCGTACATAAGTCTCTAAAATAAGCATCTGCTTGTCTGAACAGGACTAAGTACTCTATATTGTTTGCTGTGGTGAATGTATAAGCCTCTGCATTTCTGCTATACTGCTTATCGGATGATTGAATTATTGATGTTCTTTCTTCAAAGAAAGGGTAAAAATCCATTTATCTCTTATCGATGGCAACGCCACGTTTCTTAAGTTCAAGGTAATTCCCTTCATTTACCAGTTTTTTTAACTCATTTTTCTCGTCTATCTTCAGACGCATGCTGACAGGTAAATCTTTGTTTACTTTGAATCTTTTTGTTAATATCTTTTTTTCAGTTTTCAATCTAAGGCTAAATCTATAGAAATAAATGGTTTGTTACAATGTATAACAGATGATAATCCAATAATGATTCCAGTTTAACTTAATATTTGTATGCAAATTGTATGCAAATCCCTAAATCGCTGGCTAACAAAAAAAGCCAGCACTCATAAGAGGCTGGCTTTCAAACACTTAGTCCGTCGGGGTAGCAGGATTCGAACCTGCGGCCCCCTGCTCCCAAAGCAGGTGCGCTAACCGGACTGCGCCACACCCCGAACTAATGAGCTGCGAAAGTATAACTTTATATCATACTTCCAAACTATTTGCGGTGAGAGGGGGATTCGAACCCCCGGTACCCGTTTCCAAGTACGCCAGTTTAGCAAACTGGTGGTTTCAGCCACTCACCCACCTCACCTTTATGTCTGCAATGGCCACATCTGGCCAAGATTTTTCAGCGGGGCTGCAAATATACTTGCTGCCTTCATTATATCCAACTTTAAGATGTACTATGAAATGAAAATTTATCCATCTGATCAGATGCATGATATCTGAGCTCCATAGAACCGCTAACATAGGGAGATGAAAATCCTCAGTTCATATAACGGATATGTCACGATCTATCTTCATGACATTTATGCATTCTCCTGTAATACCAGTACTTATGGACTAGGCACTCATCTTTTCCAAAATCTTATTCTCGATTGTGATCCTCACGAGACCTGCCGTATTCCGTGCATTTAGCTTAGATAGGAGGCTGCTCCTGTGAGCTTCTACTGTCTTGAGGCTGATGAAGAGCTTATTTGCGATTTCCTGATTGGTGTTTTCTTGGATGATGTGCTCTAAGACTTCTCGTTCTCTTCGAGTGATCTTAGGCATGATCTTCTCGCTGTTTTTAGCAGCCTTATTCTTGTTCATGAGCCCATTCATGATCGTCTTGGTCACTGCCTCGCTGAAGTAGGTTTTACCAGAGGCCACGGTCTTGATAGCCGTGATTAGCTCTTTACGCCCCGTATTCTTGAGTATATACCCTAAGGCTCCACTTTTTAAGATTTCAGTGATGTAGCTTTCCTCATCGTACATAGAGAGTACGAGTATCTTAAGGTCTTTGTATTCTTTGGATAGATTTCTGCAGATATCCAGGCCACTCTGATCAGGTAGATTGATATCTAAGAGTATAATGTCCACTTCTTCGAGTCTTCCGTCTTGGTAGACCTCGCGGGCAGTGTAGCATTTGTGGAGGATTTTGATATCCTCTTCATGTTCCAGAATGGACTCTAAGCCATCTACAAACATTTTATGGTCGTCAACTACAAGAATTTTAATCATGGAAATTTAGCTTAATTCAAACATTCTGGAATAATTGTAGAAAATTAGTGCAATATAGTATCTCTAATTATAGTGTATACCCTATATTTTACCATCCGCAGTAGAGACATTTTTATATCATGAGAATAACAGCGTGTATCGTCTTCCTTTATTTCCTGATTTCATCGACCTGCTTTTCGCAAAATATTGAGAAAGATAAGTCTGTAGAAGATATCACCCAGCAGCTCACAGATGCTATAAAATCCAGTAACCACTGCCTCACGGGAGCCTTATACTTCGAAAGAGCCACGCAGATGCTGGACCTATCACTGGATGCTGAGCTTATCTTAGAAGATCTGGACTACAGTGGCATCTACTTCCAGCGCTACTGCATGGACACCATCAGCTACTACCGGACTAAGCTAGCCCATGCTGAAGTCTTCCTCGTCAATGAGAGCAATACAGAATTTGCCATATCCGAGACGGAAGAGGCCTTAGACTACTTCACTATAGAGAAACACTTGCCTCTGGCTGGCCAAGCACTTACGCTACTGAGCCGACTGCATGCTGAGAACACTGACTACGAAAAAGCAGAAAAATATGTCAAAAGCGCTCTCGACATCAGCAATGAAATCAATGATACGCTGCTGATGATCAAGAATAGACTCTTAGGCAGCAGACTCACATCGCTCACCGGAGAGCCGACCATCGCCATTGCGAGTAACCTCATAGACTTGAAGCAGAGCTGCTACTTTAATGACGATATTCTTACCGCTGAGATATGCCTGGCGCTGGCTAGAGACTATCTTAAAATAGGTAATGCTGAAAATGCTCAGTATTACTTAGACTACGCGATCAGCTTGGAGATCAATGACTCTAAACTAGAGGCAGATATATATAGAGAGTTCAGCGAAGTATACAAAGCGAAGGAAGACTATCAAGCAGCTTACCTGTATGCAGCCCAGTATACGCAGAAGCGAGAAGAAATCAGAAATATAGAAAAAGAAGCTGCGCTCAATAATGTAGTGGAAAACTCTAACGCAGAAGAATTAGAAAAACGAGTGAACGCCCTGGTAGAGAAAAATGATCAACTGGATAATCGAGTCACAAAATCAGCTCGACTCAGTGCCACGCTGGGCATAGCGATCTTAGCATCACTCTTCGGCATAATATATATCATCAGAGTGTACAATCGCAGAATCAGAGTCAGCGAGATCATAGCCAAGCAGAGAGAAGAAATCAACACCCAGCGCATCATCAAACTGCAGAATGATATGAAAATACAAAGCCTGAGCTCGATGGTGGCTGGCCAAGAAGCAGAGCGTAATCGTATAGCTACAGACCTGCATGATAGTTTAGGAGGTAGCCTCTCTGCACTCAAGCTACAATTCGAAAATGTTGTAATGGCTGATCAGCCTAATGGCAGTGAGGGCTTTAAAAATATCAGTGTCCTCATAGATAACGCTTGCTCTGAGGTCAGAGAAATTGCTCGTAACCTGAAGCCCTCCGCATTAGAAAATATTGGTCTGGTGGCTGCCATTCGGGATTTGATCAATCGATATAACAATCACTCGGAAATAGACATGTCGCTGCATACAGATGTAGGAGAATTAACGCTGGATAATGACAGCAAGCTAAATCTATACCGCATATTTCAAGAACTGATCAATAATGTCATCAAACACGCGGATGCTAGCGAGGTAGATGTTCAGCTGACGAAGACGGAGACTGACCTCATATTAAAAGTAGAGGATGATGGCAAAGGATTCGACCTCGAAACAGTCAAAAAAGGCTTAGGCCTAGACTCCATACACTCCAGAGTCAATGTCCTTATGGGAGATCTGAATATTGACAGCTCACCTAACAGAGGTACCTCCATCGTAATCCATATCCCCGTCGAAAGCTCCGAACTCAGCCCTCAAAGCTAAAACTATAGGGTTTCCCCTAGGTAGTAAATTAGGTTTTACCTTCATATGATAGCCATTGGACAGCTCTATATTTGAGTCATCAATCATAAGAGATTGGAAAGTTCTATTACATTATGCTCGATAACAGCAGTTCATTCTGATCATTCTACCCTCTCAGGTTTGGTATTTAGCTCAGTAAGTTCTTCAGTTTATTCAAGATACCTTTTGATTCGAATGAGCTGCTATCTTTTCGATAAGATCCGAGTAATAATAAAGAGTAAAGTAGTAGTAGGGTCATTCTGATAAATTTCTTGCTCTTACGAGTAAGTCATTTAAGGACTGACCAGTGATAGAGAAGGTTACTTTAGAAGGGGGGTAATTATTCTTAAGATCTGGTCATCTGTACAGTAATACGACATCAGGGTGATCCCTATCTACTTTAAGAGACCGACACTTATTTTAATCAAGGGGTTGAGTAGTAAAATACTTAACCCCTTATTAATTTCAATCAATTTTCATTCCCACCAATTATTGTATTTTAGACTGCCGTAAAAACCAGCAATGTCATGAATAGAATATTAAGCTACAAGGGTGCTGTCCTGACACACGAATGTGATTCTAATGGACATATGAATGTGATGTACTACATCAATAAATTCGAAATAGCAGGCAGAACCTATCTCAGCCACTGTGGTCTCTCCAGAGAATACCTGGCTCAGAATAAGATCGGTGTAGCGGTCGTAGAGCAGCATGTCTTGTATAAAAAAGAGGTATTCGAAGATGACATCCTCATCATCCGCAGTCAGACCCAAGAGTGTGAGAAAAAAATAGCCACAGTCTATCATGAAATGTTTAACGGAGAGACAGACACCCTAAGCGCTACGATGAAAGTCAAATTTATTCTATTTGATTTAGAGACCAGAAAATCCATTATTGTCCCACCAGACTTAGCGTATAACCTACAAAACAGTGCCGAAGATCCCTCATGACGGTAGCAGATCATAAAATACTCATCATTGGTGCAGGACCAGCTGGACTTGCCATAGCTGGAAGATTAAGAAAAAAAAACATCGAATTTCAGATCATAGAGGCAAAGGATAATCTGGCTGCAAGCTGGCGAGGTCACTACGACAGGCTCCACCTGCATACGGTGAAGCAATGGTCACACCTGCCTCACATGCCATTTCCAGATTCTTATCCGCTGTATGTCCCCAAAGATAAACTAGTCTCCTATTTAGAATCCTACGCTGAGACTTTTGACATCAGGCCTCAGTATAAGACTACAGTCCAATCAATCAAGAAAACATCATCCCCATCTTGGCAAGTATCGTGTCAGAATGGTCAGGTGTACAAGGCAACACAGGTCGTGATCGCGACTGGGGTAAATCGAGTACCTCGGATACCTGACTTAGAAAACAAAGAGATCTTTCAAGGTCAAATCATTCATAGTCGAAACTATAAGAACCATGAGCCCTACAAAGATAAGCGCGTCATGGTCGTGGGCATGGGTAACACAGGAGCTGAGATAGCTTTAGACCTAAGTGAATATGGCATACGGACCTATCTCTCTGTAAGAGGCCCAGTGAATATTGTCCCCAGAGACTTGAATGGTAGACCAGTGCAAGTGACGGCTAAGAAGCTCAGTCGATTACCATTCGGCATAGGTACCTGGCTCGGCACTCAGATCAGAAAGCTATACATCGGTGATCTGACTAAATACGGCATACCTTCGCCCAATATGAGTCCGACCAAACAACTATTAGAAACGGGTAAAACACCAGTCATAGACATTGGCACTGTGAAGCAAATCAAAGCTGGTAAAATCAAGGTCACCGCAGAAATCAGTAGATTAGGAGAAGATCATGCTATCCTAACGGATGGCTCGAAAATAGAGCTCGATGCCATCATCCTGTGCACTGGATACCAAGCTAAAATAGAGGAGCTGGTCGAAAATGCTGAAATTTTATTGGACCAACATGGATGTCCATCAGCAGCCATTTGTAAAGATTACCATGAGGGTCTGTATTTCATTGGCTTTGATAATTATAAATTAGGGGGCATATTAGGCATCATCATGGAAGAATCAGAGCGTATATCAGACCATATCCAACAAACCATGAATATTCAAGCACAAGCGAACTCAAACGCATCAGAAAAAATATAACACGTCTACAGAGAAGATAGCTAAGACCTTCAAATGAATGATTAACCTTAGTTACTGGCTGATAGTCAATGAATCTAAAAACTATAAAATTATGAAAGAAGCAGTCATCGTATCTACAGCTCGAACGCCTATAGGCAAGGCCTACAAAGGAGCTTTTAATAATACCTATGCCCCTACCCTGGCAGGACATGCCGTAGCAGAAGCCGTCAAAAAATCAGGAGTAGATCCTGCAGAAGTCGACGACTGCATCATGGGCTGCGCCATGGGTCAGGGCAGCCAATCGCCTAACATTGGTAGACTCGCTGGTCTCGCTGGTGGACTGCCCGTCACTGTAGCAGGTATGACGATAGATCGCCAGTGCTCTTCAGGTATGATGGCGATCGCCACCGCAGCTAAGCAGATCATCTCTGACGGGATGAGCGTCGTGGTCGGTGGAGGTATAGAATCCATCAGCCTCGTGCAGAATCAGCACATGAACATCCATAAAATGTTTGACAAGGGTCTGATGAAAAAACACAAGGACGTATATATGCCGATGCTCAGCACAGCAGAAATCGTCGCCAAGCGCTATGGCATCAGTCGAGAAGCCCAAGATGAATATGGCTATCAGAGCCAGATGCGGACAGCAGCAGCACAGGAGGCGGGTAAATTTGACGATGAAATCATCTCAGTCACTGCGAATAAAGCCATATACGATAAAGCCACCAGAGAGGTCGCTGGCTATGAAGACGTCACAATCAGTCAGGATGAGGGCAATAGACCCAGCACCTCCTTAGAAGGTCTCCAAGGACTGCGCCTGGTGAACGAAGACGGGACGATCACTGCGGGCAATGCATCTCAGCTATCTGATGGAGCCTCTGCGTGTATCGTCATGGACAAGAAGATGGCCGAGCAGCGAGGTATAGCGCCTCTGGGTATCTATCGTGGCATTGCCGTAGCCGGATGCGAACCAGACGAAATGGGCATCGGCCCCGTCTACGCCATACCAAAACTACTTAAGGCTAATGGACTCAGCATGAATGATATAGGCCTCTGGGAGCTCAATGAGGCATTCGCAGTACAAGTACTGTACTGCAGAGATACACTGGGCATAGATAATGACATCATGAATGTGAACGGTGGTGCCATCTCCATAGGTCACCCCTATGGTATGACTGGCTCCAGAATGGTAGGCCATGCACTAATAGAAGGCAAGAGACGCGGCGTGAAATACGTCGTCGTGACGATGTGTGTCGGAGGCGGCATGGGTGCTGCTGGATTATTTGAAGTAGCATAAATAGCTTAGCGAAAAACGAGAGAGAGGGTAAGGCTGTTTCAGTTTTACCCTCTTTTTTTTACTCATCTATCTCATCATATACCAACGATTTTCTCACACATAACTACTGAAAATACTAAGGCATAGAACCATCGTCTTCTTAAGGTGTTTCCACTGCATATAATCAGATGACATGAGCTACGAGGTACATACTGTTTCCAGATGGAAGACCATCAAGAATATCTTTCAATTTCTGGATAATCCCATACCACTGATTAATGAAACAATCAAAGAAGTAGGCCATCCATCATACAGAGTGCATCTCGGAGGGATCAATCGGTCACTGATGACTCAGGACCCTCAGGTCATACAGCACGTACTTCAGAAAAACCACAAAAACTACCATAAGTCCAAGATCCAAACAGAGGGCTTGGCGAAATACGCAGGCTATGGTCTGATCACGACTGATGGAGACTACTGGCTCAGGCAGCGACGACTGATTCAGCCTGGATTTCACAAGAAAAAGCTCCAGTCGATTGTGGCATTGATGAATGACGAAATACTGAAACACATAGCCCACCTAAAGCAAACAGTCGGAACAGCTGGCACCACAGTGGATATCACCAGAGAAATGGTAAACCTGACCCTGAAAGTCGTCTCCAGATCACTTTTTAGCGTCAGTATTACAGAAGATCAGCTCGAAATACTGAGTTATGCAGTCATGACATCACAGGTCGCCGTGATCAAAGACATTCGCCAGCCCATGTTCAAATGGTGGAGAAAACTCACCGGAGAGCAAAAGGTATATGACGAATCCGTACGCAAGGGCAGAGAGGTACTACTGGACATCATAGAGACTCGCAAAGCTTCAGTGGAAAAACATGACGACCTGCTGGATATGCTCCTGGCGTCTCGATATGAAGACACGGGTGAGGCCATGAACTCTACCCAAGTCTTGGATGAGATCCTGATCATCTTCGCAGCTGGACATGAGACGACGGCTAATGCCTTGACATGGACTCTCTATCTATTGGATCAGCATCCAGATATTTTACTGCGTCTGCAGCAAGAAGTGAGAGATACAGAGATACCAGATCAGCCAGGATATGAAGACATAGCGCGCTTAGCCTACGGGAAGCAGGTCATCTCTGAATCGATGAGAGTCTACCCTCCAGCATGGATCACTGACCGTATAGCACTTCAGGACGACGAAGTCAATGGCATCAAAATCTATAAAGGTGAAATCATTGGTATATACATCTATGGAGCTCATCACTCTGAAGATCTATGGGATAATCCCGCGGTGGTAGATCCTGAGCGCTTCACTCCCGAAAGACAAAAGGACATTCCCGCTTTTGCCTATTTTCCTTTTGGTGGTGGGCCCAGACTGTGCATAGGACAGCAGTTCGCCTGGACGGAGATGCAGCTCGCCCTCTACCACTTGATCAAGCACTTTGACTTCCAGCTGGCAGCGGGTCAGGAGGTCGAACTCGAGCCACTCATCACTTTGAGGCCCAAGCATGGCATGGATATGACTATCACAGCAAGAGACCAATAAGTGCTGTCCAAAGCCAATGATATAAATCTCGTAAATAAGATCTCGATTAAAATTGCATTGTCCAGACTCCTTTATATTTTGCGAATCTTATGGAGTACGTTGACTTACCGTATGCTACATTTGTCCAAAGGCTGATCGCTCTGGTGTTCGATATGATCATATTTGTATTAGGCATTACTTTGTTATCACTGCTACTACAGCCTGTCGGACTTAGGCTTTTACCAGATATGGGAGGGATGAGCGTCAGCGAATTCATGACTTATTATCAGAATAATCCAGAATCACTTAGAGCTTATAATCTGACGATTACGGCGCTCAATATTCTCTACCACGCACACTTCGAATCATCGGCTAAACAAGCTACGCCAGGTAAGCAGTTGATGAAGATCATTGTCACTGACAAGGTCGGTAAGAGACTGACGCTATGGCAAGCCATTATGAGGAATACAGGTAAGATCATTTCCCAGATGATCGTCTTCATCGGCTACTTCATGTGCCTCTTCACCAAAAAGAAACAAACCCTCCACGACATCATGGCTGACGCCTTAGTGATCAGACAAACTGCAACCCCCAAAATTATATCTATATGAGAGGCACCAAAATGCTTATTCTTATCGTCATTCAGCTGATCTGCTTCAGCAGTTGTCAGCCAAAGGTCATGACTGAGACAACCATGGCTAAGCCTATGGAGATTGTGCCCGTAAAACCTCAGGCCATAGTTAAAAACATTATTTTCTTGGTGGGTGATGGTATGGGTTTGGGGCAGCTATCTGCTGGCACCTACGCCAATGGTAATCAGTCGGCCTTAGAAGCATTTTCAGTCATCGGCCTGCATAAGCCATATGCCCAGAATAAGCTGATCACTGACTCTGCCGCTGCTGCCACTGCCTTCGCCTGTGGTAAGAAGACTTATAACGGTGCTATCGCTGTGGACAAGGATAAGCGCTCTATCCCAACACTTCTGGAAGAAGCAGAAGAAAAAGGCTTAGCCACGGGTCTCGTCGCCAGCTCATCCATTGTCCATGCGACTCCTGCCTGCTACATAGCACATAATGAATATCGAAAAAATTACGAGGAGATTGCCGCTGACTTCCTTGACACCGAAATCGATTACTTCGTCGGAGGTGGACTTAAATATTTCCAAAGACGAGAGAAGGACGATAGAGATCTGACTAAGGAGCTTCAGGCAAGGGGCTATACCATTTCTGATTATTTCCAAGCTGATTTCAAATCAGTCGTGCCTGATAGCAAAACCAATTTTGGCTATTTTACTGCCGACGAAGAGCCCATCCCCGTGTCAATGGGCCGAGACTATTTAGTCGATGCAGCGAGTAAGTCATTTCCATTTCTTAAGGAAAGGTCTAATTCAGGCTTTTTTATCATGATCGAAGGATCTCAGATCGATTGGGGTGGCCATGCTAATGATACAGATTATATCATTTCCGAATTTTTAGAGTTTAATGAAGTCATCAAAGAGGCACTGGCATTTGCGCGAGCTGATGGCGAGACACTCTTGGTGGTGACTGCAGATCATGAGACAGGTGGATTTGCCATCCAGAAGGAATCGACCATGGATAGCATCGCTGGCGCCTTTACCTCTGATTATCATACGGGTACTATGATTCCGGTTTTCGCCTATGGTCCTGGATCAGAATTATTCTCAGGTATCTATGAGAACACTGATATCTACCATAAGATGAGAGAGGCATTCGGCTGGTCGGCTTCTGGCAGCTCTGGTCAATAAGTATCAGGGAATCCATAGTGAGAGAGCTACCATACAGCATAATAGGCGAGATTCTTTAACAATTTCTACCTAAAGCTAAGCTCAGTTGCTACTCCAATCACACCGAAAAATCTCACTACACCTAATATTCTGGTTTAAAAAGCGTCACATACTGGCTCAATATTCACAATGTGTCTGTTATCGAGATCAGATCAGAGTAAGTCCCAGTCAAATCATCACAGTCATAGATATTTCGCTTATCAGCAAATAACCAGGCTGAATCATCCACTTGAATGCCTTATTATCTTGGACGATGACATTTGATATGTATAAATTTCAGTGCTAGATGCCAATCTCCAAATAACTAAAATTTAATCAACCACTTGGGCGACCTAATTATCTACGTCATAGACGTTTCATATGAGATATTATCTTAATTTGAATTATATGTATCCTCTGAATGTTTAATTATCAGAAGATCAGAGGGATATGTGTCACTTTTTACTATAAATGTCGTCAAAATCAGTGTTTACCCTTAGTCAAATAGCTTGGTTTTATGAAGAATTATCATGACCTTTACCTTTGCATAGTGTCTGAACCTTATTCAGAAGCTAATTTGAGTCCAAGTAACTGACATAACGAATTTTTTATTCAGCGTAATAAGCTGATAATTAACTATTTAAATCACCATGAGAATGAATTTTATTAAATTCTTTGCTTTAGTGTTTGTGTGTGCATGTGCCAACTTGGTTACTGCCCAGTCAGAGTGCTATACTGTTCAAGAGCAAGTTGTTGTCAATAACAGTAACAGGAATATTACACCACAGGTCAGTTGTGACGGTGAGAGAATTGTATGGAGAGGCAATGATGGCACCTCCAATCTTATCTTTTTAACTAATTGTGAAGGCGAGCCAGAATTGATCTCTACAGCAACAGTGATCAATATTAACCCGCAAATAAGTGCTGACGGAACAACAGTTGTTTGGTCAGGTTTTGAGACTATTATCGATCCTGATAATTCTGCTAATGTATCCTTAGGTAAGCAAAACATCTACTACTACACAGATACAGAAGGTCAACAAATCATAGAATCCCCCGCAGATAATAATAATAATCCCGTCGTCTGTAGCAATGGAGAAAATATAATTTGGAAAGGGACTATAGATGGGGTAGATCACATCTTTATGTTTACTAAAAGTACAGGAGTCACTCAGCAAATATCTACATCCCAGTCTACGCGTAATGCAACACCTCAAATCAGTGCTGACTGTTCAGTCATGACGTGGATGGGTTTTGACAATGCGAGTAATCGATATCAGATATTCATGTATGAAGATGGTAATGTGTCTAACATTTCAGCTCCAGACCAGAGTGTTAAAAGTTTTGCACAGGTCATGAGTAGCGATGGGCAAGTCATCGCATGGATTGGCATAGATCAAAACAACTACGATCAGATTTATAAATACATTGACGGTCAGGTCATCCAGGTAACAAAAAACATGGCTGGTAGTCATAGAAACCCATACATCAGTATGGATGGCAGCATGATCAGCTGGTCTAACTACCAGAAAGACGTAAATGGCTCTGGCTTAGTCACCATATATACTTATGCTAAGGAGCAAGTCAATCAACTTGGTTCTTATGCAGTAAGCTCTGACTACCAAACATTCTTATCAACGAGTCTGAGCGAAACGGGTAACTCTGTCGTATGGATAGATCCTTCACAAAATGTGAATGTCTTTAATTATACCACTGGGCAGAGCAGTATCGTCGCAGAAGATGTGAATCTCTACCAACAGTCACTTGTCATCAGTTGTGATGAGAGAGCAATCGTGTGGGCCGAGTATGTGAATGATTATCATACGACAATTAACAGAACCATATGTGGTGAAACTCTCTGCCCTGGCACACCAGGTGGTGGCCCAGGCGTAGATGCAGGTGGAGGTACAGATCCTGAACCTGGTCCAGGCGATCAGCCTACCACACCAGTCAATCCTGATAATCCTGTCATCACACCTCCAGTAGTTAATACTATACCGACTATGGGAGAGTGGGGCTTAATTTCTTTAGCGTTATTATTCATGATTTTTGGAGTCCAAGTGATTAAGACAAGAGAAATAGAATTATTGGAGTTAGCTACGGAGAAAGATAGAGTGTAGTATTCCATAAAAAATATAAAGTGAAAGCCTCATCGATATAGTTTCGTTGAGGCTTTTTTCATTTTATCAATCATTGTTGAGACAGTAAGAGATATATTTATAGTCCATCCGCAAGCTGGTAGTGCATCTCTTTCTCCAAAGAAAGCTGTCAGCGCCAGACATCAGTTCTGTTCTCCTCGCTTCAAAGACACACGTCTTGGCCAGACGTCGCTAGCTCCATAGATAAGGCATACACATCCTTATAAGTGAAGAGGCACACTATCAAATATTTTACAGTCAAAATAGATGAGCTCCTTATTATTCAGAAGTAAAGGTCTTTATGAATGAAGAAAGGTATGACCATCTATGTTTAAGTCTGGTCATAGTCGTTAGAAGTGGGATCAGGCCGATCCTTAGTTGTCAGCATCTTCAGGTTCGATTTGCTGATTTCATCATTACCATGAGAATCTACAAATCCATCGCTGCGGACTATCGTTCGATCAGCACTTCCTTATTCAGCATAAATGATTTGGTCATCGCTACGGCCACTCTGGTCGCTTCAAGAGAATCATGCAGTGACAACCGCATCTTCTCCCCCCGCTGCACACTAGTGATAAAGCTATCTATCTGTGCGACAAAAGCATCCTCGAAGCGCTCATAAAAATTCTCAATGATCTCCTTACGTGCTCCGTACTGATCATAAATTTCTACCATATTCTTGCCAGCAGGTCTGCCTATCCGAAGGGTACCCTCAGTCCCAGTGATCTCAGAGTAGGTATCATGGCCATGAGTCGCAGTCCGAGAGGCCATGATGTGGCACATGGTACCATCACTCATATGAGCTACTGTCATCACATTGTCAGCATCCCCCATATCAGCGAACACCTGATGCTTATAGGTGCCACCCATCGCATAGACTTTACTAAACTCCGCTCCTAAAAACCAACGGGCTAAATCAATGTCATGAACATTATAGTCCAGGAAGATACCACCGCTCCGCTGTACGTAGTTCTTCTGAAATGCCATCGAGCTGTCTTTATCCACAGTCTGCGACCTAAATAATATAGGTGTACCTATCGCACCAGCAGCCACCTTCTCCTTAGCGTAGAGATAGCTTTTATCATATCTACGGACGAATCCGACGACCGAAGTTTGGCTGGGCTTTGACTCAGCCGCCTTAATGACACTTAGGCAGTCATCGACACTGAGTGCCAATGGCTTTTCGCAGAACACATGCAATCCTGCATTGATGGTATCGATCATATGACGCGCATGCTCTTGTGTAGAGCTCAGTACCATCACTGCATCCAGCTCATTGATCTCCAATAACTGGTTATGATTAGAGAAGACATAGTTCACACCCAGCTCATATTTGGCGTAGTCTAACTCATCGGCCACAATGCTACAGACAGCAGTAATCTCCGCATTCTTATGCCTCGCACTAATGATCTCTGCATACTTCTTACCTAATCTTCCCAAGCCTATCAGCCCTAACTTCACTACTTCCATATATGATTTCTATTTATATAGTCCGATCTGTCGTACTGTAAGTCTAACACTAATTTTTACCTTCAGAGTATCAATTTAATAATATAATATCCATCTTCAATCTGCTAACTGAGAAATTAAAAAATAATGAAAGCCATCCACCTCACTAAGACCGGACATGCTTCGAAAAGCTTTGAGATAAAAGAGGTAGATATCCCGACTCCAAGTGAAAATGAAGTATGCATAAAAGTGAATAGCTTCGGCATCAACTTCGCTGACGTCCTCGCACGCCAAGGTATATACCAAGAAGCGCCACCACTACCCTCTATACTGGGCTACGATGTGGCTGGCACGGTGCACAGCGTCGGATCTGGAGTGAAGAATTATGAGCCAGGGCAGCGGGTTACAGCGCTCACTAAGTTTGGTGGCTATGCAGAATATGCCTGTACGATGCAAGAAGGGGTCAGCCCCATAGCTGATAGTCTGGACTATGGTACAGCTACTGCGCTGGCGACTCAGGCCTGCACTGCTTACTACTGCATGGAAGAATGCGCTACCCTACGCGCGGGAGACCGAGTCTTGATCCAGGCAGCTGCAGGCGGTGTAGGATCCATCATGGTACAGATCGCTAAGGATAAAGGATGTATCGTCTTCGGTACAGCCTCCTCTGCTAAGCAGTCCTACCTAAAGGAACTCGGAGTGGATTATCCCATCGACTACACCCAGATGGACTTCGTACAAGAGGTGCAGAAAGAATTAAGTGATTACTCAGGTGTGGACTTCGTCTTTGACAGCATCGGAGGTAAGACCTTTAAGAAGGCGTATAGGCTGCTGACACCCACTGGAAAGATTATCTTTATCGGAGCGGCCAGCCAACTAAAAAATGGTAAATCCAGCCTTATCACCACTCTCGCACTTGCGACGGGCTTCGGCATCTTCTCACCGATACAGCTAGTGATGGCCTCGAAAGGGATCATCGGTGTGAACATGATGAGAGTCGCAGATCATCGCCCTCATATCTTCAAGCACTGCTTAGATGAAGTCGTCTCCCTATGGGAGCAAGGCGTGATCAAGCCCTTAGTCGGTAAGACATTCGCAGCTAATCAGATAGCTGATGCACACCACTATATAGAATCAAGGCAATCCATGGGTAAAGTGGTATGCGAATGGTAAAACACTACATAAAATAAATTCAAATACAATGGATATCAATCGAGAAATTTCTATCATGAATCAGACCAGACAAAACATCATCAAGCTGATGTCTGGCTACTCCATCGAACAACTGAACTTAATCCCACCAGGCTACAATAATAACCTGCTATGGAACCTGGGCCATATCCTGATCACGCAGCAGCTGCTCTGCTATAAACTATCGGGACAGAAAATGCACCTAGACAGCGAGCTCATTTCAAAATACAAAATCGGCTCCGCTCCAGAGGCAATGATCAGTCAAGACGAATATAGCTGGATGAAACAATATGCTGGTGAGAGCAGCCAGCAGCTACACAGTGATTATGAGTCTGGACTCTTCATTGAGTATAATCCATACCCAACGAGCTATGGAGTCTCTCTGAATAGCATAGAGGAAGCCATCAGCTTCAATAACATGCATGAGGCACATCATTATGGATACTGCTTAGCATTGAGAAAATCGATCGGGTAAGACGTAAGACTCATACCGACCATAGCTCAGTCAAAAGGAGTCAAGAGCAGCCTGACTAGCCTCATCTCTATTCCAGTGAATTTTAATCGATGATGCCCAGTTTTCTAAACTGGTTGATGCTTGGTCTGAATTTAAGATTATTCTGCTCTATAGCTAGATCTCTGGCCTCCCTGATCTTCATGACCGAGGCATCCTTATCATCTAGGAGATAGAGCACCACGGACTGCAGGTCTAATAAATCGTAGTGTGGCTTATCTTGAAAATTTTTCTCCAGTCTGCCATACAGGTTTTTTAGCACCACAGTATCTCTCGACTTAGTGACTAAATGGACGCCTATGGATAGCATCAGATCATGAGGCACGTTTGTCTCTTTGAGTTTGACCATTCTCTTACCATATTCCAGTTTCAGCTCTGCTATGCTGGAAGCATCATAATAGCTCGCAAATTGCTGATCATAAAACAGAGAAGACAGAAATACGATTGCCTCTGGGCTGTATGGATCGTAGCCTGCCTTTATCAGTTCTTCATTGAATGTAGATCTGAACTTCAGAGCTTTAGTGGAGTAGCTATTCCCCTGAATGTGGTTTGAAATGGAATACATAATGGCCTCATCGACTATCTTCTTACCATAGTTAGGAATGAACTTTTCCTTGTCAGCGACTAATACCTCATATGCAAAGGACTCGAAGTCACTCGCGTAGTCCAATACTGCATTCATCCATACTGCCTCTTCGACTTCGCTACGCTGCAGCAGATACTCTTTTAAGTATTTCTCAGACTTTTTATTTTTTCCCTGTAAGGATAAATATTCCACGTACTCTAAGAGATGATCTAAGTCAGAAGGGTTTTCCTTAAACTTATTCTTCATCGTCCGATTGATATCACGATTGGACTGTCTCGCCAGCTTACCGATGGCAAAAATATCTTCACCCTCTTTGTAGCCTTTCGATCGATAGATAGGGTCTCCGTACTGGTCAAAATACATTAAGGTGGGATAGGTGTATATTCCAAGATACTCAGCTATCTTTTTACCCGTACTTTCTGCATCTACCTTATAATTTAAGAAAGAACTATTGTACAGCTTAGCGATAGATCGATTATACATTTCATCATCTAAATAGTCGCAGGCGTCACATGATTCTACATAGAAATAAATGAACACGTTCTTCCGCTCCTTCAAAGCTTGGTCAAAGGCTTGGATAAAATCTGTCCTGTACTGTATTTCTTTATCTTGCGCAATGAGACTGACAGCCGAGAGAATGGAGAATAAGATTACGATGTATTTATACATATTTACTGCTTATAAGTGCCCTTAAAGTACAAGCTCATGATCAGAATGAGAAATCATATCAAGTTATTTATACGTTAAGATAAGATCAAACATTCCCATTGCCTCGATGCATTAATTCGGTAATCTTAGGAAAACTTAGGTAAATCTTCCCGATACTTGGATGATTAATACCGATCGTAACACATTCTCTTGATAAGCATTCAAATGCAAAAAAAGAACTCAGTAGCGTATTTGTTCAGCGGCATTGCATTCATGCTATTTTGCATCTGCATCTACAGAGCCATGCATATGTCTATGACACACGATGAGAGTGGGACCTATTTATTCTGGTACGATCAGTCAGTGCTGCCTTTTTTCTACGACACATCTGTCTGGACCTCTGCTAACAATCATCTGCTCAATACGTTCCTTTTTCAACTCTCGGAGCGGCTCTTCGGATTCAGCGACTTCAGCATCAGGCTACCTAATGTCCTGTCTTGGATTCTGTACAGCAGCAGCTGCATCCTCTTGAGTCGGATGGCATTCAAAGCCATTGGAGCTCAGATCATCTTCTTGTCATTTACCCTGCTAAATCCCTACGTCTTTGATTTCTTCAGTCTATGTCGAGGATACGGACTGTCACTGGCACTACTGAGCGCAAGCCTGCTGGCTGCAGGCCATTACCTGAGCCACTATAGCTTAGCTCGGCTCGCACTGTGCTATACCCTACTCTTGCTCTCCAGTGCTGCTATCTTATCTCATGCGATACTTATCCCTTGCTTTGCCATCACTGCTGTCGTATTGGCAATATATCGACGCGGACTCAGTGCATCTGTACCCACTATCATGAGTACCATAGGCTTTCTGGCTCTTTCTTCACTGATGCTGTACACTCCCATCAAGGCACTCTCGCAGAATGGAGAATTAGCCTACGGGAACCAGAATCTATATTCCTCTTGGTCCACCTTGACACAAGACACATTGATGGGTAAAGCCTATCTAGGCGAATCGACTTTCTCCATCTTTGCGATCGCCATCCTCATCAGTATAGCAATTACCATCATCACACTGCTGATTAGGTTTCGACGGTCCAGTGAAGATCATTCTAGCGGCACCCAGTTATTCTTTATGATTGTATTCTCTTTACTGATCATCAGTTTACTACTGGCTCATACCTTACTCGGAAGCGAATATCCCATCAATCGAAAAAGTCTTTTTATCATACCGATAGCAGCAGGACTTTTGGCATCAGGTGCTGAGCTGATTCGAGACAACGCCTTAGCTCGCGGCATAGGCATCGTTGTCTTATTGACTTGTTCATTGCATATGATTAATACATTACAGCTGGATCACACCAGAGAGTGGTGGTATGATTCGCACACCAAAACATTCGTCACTGACATCCGATCAGACAGTAAAAATCAGCCTGCAAGCATCGGCACCGATTGGCTCTTCCACCCGACGCTGAGCTATTATATCATCACCAATGAGTGGAGTGAGCTACAGCTACAGCCATACCAGAAAGAACTCGATACTGAGACGGTCTATGACTACTTCATCAGTACAGCTGGTGCAATACCACGATTGGAGAAGTCCTATGATATGATAAACAGGTCAGCTACTGACGCCGTCCTCTGGAAGAAAAAATAAGCGTAACCTGGCAATATGTAACTTGAGCGACTCATGAAAAAAGATTGTACTTCAGTATGCAGTAGATCGCTCTGACACCATCCTTCCAACCTATCTTTTTGCCTTCTTCGTAAGTCCTGCCAAAATAAGAGATACCGACCTCGTAGATTCTGACACCCTTGATCTTAGATATTTTAGCCGTCATCTCTGGCTCTATACCAAAGCGCTTCTCTTTCAGTTGAATCTGATCGACGACATGGCGAGCCATCATCTTGTAGCATGTCTCCATGTCTGTCAGATTGATATTGGTGAAGAGATTAGACAAGAAGGTCAAAAATTTATTACCTAAGTAGTGTCGGTAGAACAAGACTCTGTGCGGACCACTCCCCATGAATCTCGATCCATATACGACATCAGCCACGCCATCTACTATGGGCCCCAGCAGTATATTCATCTCCTCTGGATCATATTCTAAGTCTGCATCTTGGATGATGACATAGTCACCCGTCGATTCTGAAAAGCCTCTCTGTAAGGCAGCACCTTTACCCTGATTTATAGATTGAGAAAGTATGCTGATGTCATAGCCTGGATGTGCTGAGGCAAATGCCTCTGCGATCTCTAAGGTCTTGTCCTGCGATGCATCATTAATGATCACGACCTCTTTAGTCAAGCCACCGATGAGATCTACGGCAAATACTTTCTGAAGCAAAGCCTGAATCGTCGCTTCCTCATTATAAGCTGGGATAATGATGGATAACTTAGTCATGAAAAGCCTCGATTCTCAGATTGTCCAATGCGATAGATTTTGTACTGTTAGAATTCCAAAAGTAAATAATTAACTGATCTGCACCATCATCGGGAATCTCCGTATCAAAAAATACTGTGGTAAGGTCTGGGCCGTGCATCAGCCGCTGGAGTCTGATCATCCTCGTCTTCTGTTCTTCACCATCTTTCAAGAAGCTGATGATGAATTGGGTCATACGCCATATATCGCCTTCTTGATCCTTTTGAGATGCATCCACCGAGGCCCTGATCCAGCTCTGATTCGAGGGCGAGAGGCCCACCTTCCATTTAGGTGAATACTGGGTATCGGCATCGAGTCGTAATACACCCTCCTCGGATGTCGTACCATCCTGAGCTATTATCCTCTGGGTGTCATCGAAATCCAGCTCATAAATCAGCTCCACCTGCTGCCGCTCGCCCGTGAATTCGTCCGTGGTGTCCAAGAGTTTGATGGCCTGAGGGTCTTGCTGGTAGCGACCTAAGGTTTTCCAAAAGTAGGCCTTGGTCATATGCCCAGCCTTCAGCATGCCCCCCAGATGGGCCTGATGGGTAAACCATAGATTAATGTAGATTCCCCCAATAAATAACAGCAAGGAAAGATAGTAGCCCCATCTCCCTCTATGCAGTCTCTCCACACAGGCAGCAAAGGGAAATGCCAAGACAGGATAAGCCTGCACCATAGCGCGCTGGCCTAAGGCTCCACCGTACCACCAGATATCCCAAGCAAAGGCAATATAAATAAAGAGCCCCGAAAAGAGTAAGACGGCTGTAGTGTAGGCTGCCTTAGCCCGTAGGACAACGTAGAGCCCAATGACGCTCAGTGCCATCAGTGGAGAATAGACCAGCCAGCCGCTGCGATAACTGAATAGACCATCCCATAGGTGTGGCTTCAGCCAGCTAAATCCCTGCTCTTCATAGCTATATACGATCCAGTCTCCTGTAGCGTACTTCCAATAGACCAGCTGTATGCAGCCGATCAGCAGGCAGATGATCACCGCTGATAGTAATTGGGTCCAGTGGCTTTTGGCAAATGCCAAACGATCTAATACTCCCTTTTTACTTAAAGCCATACCCCAGCAAAGCGGTATCAGGCAAGAGATAGTCTCTGTGGGTCTGGTCAAAGATGCGATGCCAATCACAGTCCCAATCAGCAATGCTCGAAGTATATTCGGCGACTTATAAAATTGGATCGTCAGATATATGAGGATGGCATACCAGGCGAAAAGATGATTGTGCGTCATAGACCCTGTGATCACGGAGTAGTCAAAATAGTTAGATCCCAGTGCTATACCGACTAAAGTCCAAGAGGTAACAGTGTCGCTAAAGTACACTATGAGAATCAATCTGAGATACCACATCCCGATCAGCATAAAGATCAGACTGGTCAGCGCGACGCTTAGTTGATAGGGTCTAGAAAAACCATCAGCTGCATAGTGATCAGAGGAAATAGCGTATAAATGTGCCATGGCAAACAAGGGCAAAAACTGAAGGGCCTGACCACAGGGATACTTCATGACATAGTGACCAGAATGATGCCGAAAGGCCTGCTGGAAATCTGGTGTCGGACCGTACTCACGTAGTATCTCATCGTGGAATGAACATTCCCTGAGATCGTGGTAAATGAATACAGCCGGTAAATACATATAATAACCTGAGACATCCCAGCTGATGGTCGCTTCCGTCCCACTCTTCGTCCACTTCGGGTAATAGCAGAAAGCCACCGTGAGCATAAACGCTGATATGAGCACCAAGGTGAATAGAGACTTTTTATGTGTGCTGAGGCTTGGCATAGGCTGCCAAAATTAACCAAAGATTTGTACACCGCATGAATAGCGAAAGAGTGAAGGGCTTTTGCAAACGAGCCGCTCGCCTCTACCATACATACGCCTTTTCTCTTGAGTATACATTCGTCATTGTTATACTGGTAGGCATGGTTAGTAAACACATACAAATGATTATAATATATTGACAATCAAGACATTACAGTACTTTATTGGCAATTTAATTTGTGAAGTAAGGGCAAAATACTACATTGTTACTAAATAAAACCAGACCCATGAACGACCTGATTTTGATCCTATGCTTGTGCTTGACCATTTCGTCCCAGACACAAAGCCAAGGGACATCAATGACCGCATCGCCCGTCATCAAATTAAACTCTTCCCATAGTTCTATTACCAATGCTGATGCTTGGGGAGCAGATCTCTGCATTTTCCGAGGAGATCCATCACAATTAGCTACTTCTCAAGGTATCTCATTTACAATGACTGATACAGATACGCCAGCCAATATGGTCTCAGCAACAGCCACATCGAGTAATACGAATGTCGTGCCTGTTCTCGTAGAATTCTTGAAGATCACCTATACTGTATCCCCTACCAACCCGAATCAAGCGACGATTAACATCATGATTAATCCTTTCTCCACTGGAGTGACCGATATCGTGATCTCTGTCAAAGACAAGGATAAAAATACAGCTAACTACTACATCGACCTGACAGTGAAAGACTGCAGAAACAACCTTACCATAAACCAATCTCGTGTTGATGTGGTGACTCCACCTAATAATGTATACCAGGTGAATCGCCGCATCAGCACTTCAGGTACGCCAGCGAATAGTACCAATGGGCCCATCGTACGTGCTAATGACGATATCGTCTTTAATGCAGGCAGATGCATCGAACTCAACCCTGGATTTGAAGTGGTCCGCAGAGGCTTATTTTTAGCTGAAATCAAAGCTTGTGATAATTAGAGCACTATACTACACCATATTGATAGTAGTCATCAGTGTCAGCATCGGATACACTCAGACAGACCCCAGCATTGCCATTTCTGATGACAATGTGGTTAATCTGGAGGATATCACCGCATTCGGCGCAGACTTATGCCTCTTTCTAGGCTATCCATCTCAAGGAGGCCAAGGCATACCCATCACCTTTACCATAGCAGATCTGGAAGACCAGCCTGATGACTTAGAGGTGATGGCGACATCCAGTAATATCTCCGTGGTACCTCAGCTAGCAGAATTCTTGGCTGTCACGAAAGTGGGTAATCAGGTAAGCTTACGCATCACTCCGATCAAATCAGGATCAAGCTCCATTCGGGTCATCGTAGAGGATACTAACTGGGATGCCGCAGCTTTTAATATTCACTTGACTGTGAAGGAATGCCAATCTGTGCTCAATATCAGCACGAATGAAGTAAATGCACTGAATCAAGGATCAGACCACACCTACCAAGCTGCTAACCGCATAGAGTCAGCTGCGACCATTCCTGGTAATAAAGACCTTAGCTACCAGGCTGGCCAAATGATTGACCTATTACCAGGATTTTGTGTTCCCTTAGGCAATGTGTTTATGGCGGTAATCCAAGATTGCGAATGACTCATCAATCGATCGCTACTGAGCGCTGATATTCTCACTTGCTTCCGCGGTATTCTCTTATTCTATCGATTCAAACATTCAGATCATTCTCATACATATACTTGATAATGAGTAAAGTATCTAAAATTTTAACATTCTTAAACTGGCCTAATAGGACGTAAAAGTCACATCTTATTAGTATTATTAGGATCAGTACATTGTTATCTATTGTTAATTAGTAAGAAGAACTGGCCAAGTAGTAGAAAGCGAACTAATGACAGACTTCTGAACGCAGCATAGACAAACAAGGCACGACGACCAAACGCGAACTTTCTAAACACTCAATGTTGATAACTGTCGGATCAAAATTCACATGCGGGTACACCAATACATACAAAATACTGATTGAAAGGTATTTTGTTATCATAATTATCGTATTACTCTTTAACCCTCTGAGTCATGGCCAATCAAGCCTTGATTCTGAACTTCTATCTTCAATTGAAGAAGAAAACACAAAGCCCACTTATAAGCCCGTCCTCAAATCAAGAGCAGAGCTTTCCAGTTATGCAGACTCCATCGTACAGGACAAAAAAAGGAAAACGGGTCTTTTAGAAAAAGAAGAAAGTTATTATCTTCTATTCGAGTCAAAGATAAAGTCTAATCTTCCCGATACAGCAAAGCTGACATTTATACATGACAACATAAATGATCTCAGCGCTACGGAATCTTCCTTACCCCTGCACTATAACCTGCGTGGTCTTGAAATAGCTGAACGCTTATCGGATGATGTCTGGATAGGAAAGATGAAGCTCAACTTAGCAAGGCTATATACTGACATCTTCAATATGCCACTCGCAGTCAGCAGAGCGGAAGAAGCGCTAGAACACTTCACGATAGCCCGTGCTCAAGATGATGTATTCAATACCTATCGTGTGCTGGTAGATATATACACTGTAGATCTCAGCTATGACAAAGCCATTGGTGCTGCCTACCAGGTCATCGACATATCAGAGAAGATGAATGACGACAAGTTATTAGCTCAGATCTATATGGAAATGGCGCGAAACTTCACGAATTTTATTAAAGAAGAACAAAGCAACGAATACATTCAGAAGGCTAGAGAGCTATATAAAATACAAGATAATCATGAAGGCGTAGCTACGTCCTATTATTACTCTGCTACGAATCACATGCGGCTGACTACATTTGATGAAGCGCTGCAACATATCGGAGAAGCCATAGCTCTGGCCAAAGCTCACCCATCTTGGGGCGAAGAGAAATATTATGACTTCATCCAGAAGAGAGGCGAGATCTATGGAGAAGCTGCTATGTATACAGAAGCACTCGCAGACATAGATTATGTAGAGCAGATGACAGCCGGAGACGATCGATTCGATTTTGATTATTGGAATAGCCACAAACGCAGCGCCTATTACTGGAGGATGGGCGACTTCGAGCGCTCTAAGCGTATTTGTTACGAAATCATCAACGACCCTAAAAAAGACTACAATCGGTGGCTTATAGATGCTTACGGATATTTAGAACTGGTCTACAATGCCCAAAACCAACTCGACTCAGCATACCGCTATCATATGCTGATACACAACATACGTGATGTCAACCATCTCATGGAGTCACAGCTCAACATGGAGCGCATCAATACGGAATACAAAACCAAAGAAAAAGAAGCTCTGATACAGTCACAGTCAAATGAGCTGAGACAGCAGAAAACCATAAAATGGCTTGGCTTTGGCTTCGCAGGACTGCTATTGCTGCTCTTTATCCAGACCTACCGAAGTGCTCAACAAAAAAAGAAAACTGCCGAAGCCTTCTCTGCCATAAGATCACAGCTGTACACTAATATGACACATGAATTCAGAACACCACTGACGGTGATCATGGGTCTGAATGAAGAGATCATGGAGACCACCGCTGATCTTGAGATAGCAGAGAGCACAAAGAAAAGAATCAAGCAAAACCACCTACTCATCCAGCGCAACAGTGACAACTTACTCTTCATGGTGAATCAGCTCTTAGACCTGGCAAAATCTGAAAGCAATTTGATCAAACTAAATCTGGTCCAGGATGACATCATCATGTTTTTGAATTACCTGACAGAGTCATTTTACAGTAAGGCGGAAGAGAAAAACATCAGGCTTTTATTCTATTCAGAAATAGAAGAAGTCATCATGGACTATGATCATATCAGAATCCAACAAGTGATATACAATCTATTATCTAACGCCATCAAATTCTCACCTGAATATGGCAAAATAGTCATTCACGCCAGTAAAATTCTGCAGCAAAATCGCGATACTCTCCATATTAAAGTCAATGACAATGGCATAGGCATTCCTGAAGATAAGCTTGATCAAATATTTGAAAGATTCTATCAAGTGGATAATTCTCAGACGCGACGTGAAGATGGTAGTGGCATCGGACTGGCCTTAACGAAGGAGATCGTCCATCTCTTCGGAGGGGAGATTACTGTAGAAAGTCATCTAGAAAAGGGCACGACATTTAAGGTATTTCTACCGATCACGAATCAGGCTCCAGTACAGACTTTACCTTTACATCCCATACAAGGTGTGTCTCACTATGACCCTCTACTGGAAAGTCAAGACATCCATTCATCAGAATCAATGAAGGACAAGTCGATCATTCTACTTGTCGAGGACAATAAAGATGTGTGTCGCTATATCGAACAATTATTAATGAATCCTTATCATATCGTTAGTGCAAAAAATGGTGAAGAAGGTATCCGGATGGCAAAAGAATTCATCCCTGACTTAATCATCAGTGATGTCATGATGCCGATCAAAGATGGATACGAGCTAACCAAAACGCTAAAGCAAGACATCAGTACCAGCCACATCCCCATCATCCTATTAACAGCTAAGGCTACTCAGCAAGATAAGATAGCAGGATTGCGTATTGGAGCAGATGCCTACTTAACTAAACCATTCCATAAGCAAGAATTACTGATCAGAATTAGCTCATTGATTGAAAATAGGCAGATCATGCAGCAGCACTACGCTCATCAAGTGGAAGTCACTCCTGCAGATACATCAGTATCAGAAGAGGTCACTATGATCACTAAGGAAAAAGGCTTCATCAATCAATTAAATAAAATCATACATCGCCTCATGAGCGATGACAAGCTAAAGGTAGATTCGATTTCCAATGAAATAGGCATCAGCAAATCCCAGCTCTATCGGAAAATCAAAGCTGTCACTGGTCTGACACCCAATGGCTACCTCAGACAGCAACGACTGTATAAGAGCTTAGAACTACTGGAACAGACAGAAAAAGACATCTCAGAAATCGCTTATGAAGTGGGCTTTAGCAGTCCAAGCTACTTCTCCAGATCATTTCACAAATTATTTCATAAATCACCTCAACTGTATAGAAACACCACAATCTAAACGAACGATGATAAAATTGTGGAAAACCCTCAATCAATGCTGTCTCTGCATCTTCCTATGCATCATATGCATCTGCTGTCCATTGACCAGCTTCACACAAAGTACAGATCAAGCTTATTATCAATATTCAAGTCCATTTGAGGCCAGTGAGACTAAATTATTTAGAGGAGCCCTCGTAGAAGCAACTTCGATCTACGTCGATAGCTCTCAGTACCTTTCCATTGAAGATATTATTCTTAAAAATTATGAGATGTCTTGGCAGTCACCCGATCAAATCAGACCCAGTCGAGATGCAAACTATTGGATCAAAACGAAGATGATCGCTAATCAATCCTTCAAGGGCAGACATGTATTTCACATCGGTGAATCTTTGGGTAATGACCTCCATACATTCGACTACATTACTACCTATGCCTTTAGTGGCAATGGCCAGCAGATGCAATACCAGGTAGGCAGACTCGTCCCGCTAGATAAAAGGCCCATCAGATTCTGGGCTAACCTACTCCCAATTGACTTGACACTAGGAGACACGATAACTGTATACTTGAAGCTGGAAGGCCTGAACCTCAGCTATCCACCTGAGTCTATCCATCTGTGGCACGTCGATATGAAAGATGCATTTAGCACCCAGATATATCTGGCGACTAAGTCTGCTCTGTTCTATGGCATATTAGGTATTCAAATTCTCTTTTTCTTATTTCTATTTCTCATTGAAAGAGAAAAAATTTATGTTTATTTCTCTGTCTTTGGCTTAGGACTATTTTTAACCAGGGCCTTCTCAGAATTTAATTTCTCCAGCTTTGTCCCCTTGCCTTCACTAGCCATTCACAATGAGATCATCTTTCACTCATCAGTGTACTTAGGTATATTGGGTGGCATTCTCTTTGTCTCTAAGTATTTAGAGATCCCGAGCGATAGTCAATTCATCAGGCGATTTGTACCCATTTATCTCATGGTAACTCTCATCTCCTATTTACGATTTCTGTTCAGATATTCATTCAGTGAATCGGGTTCTTATCCCGTGCTTCTAACGCCGGCCTTCTACACACTTTTTGCCTTGGTGCTTGGTATTTATATGATCCTAACTTCACCACTGTCTGACAAAAAATCAAAACTATTATTACTGCTTTCAATCATACCGATCATCATAGGTAGCATCATGACCATACTATATAATGAAGGCCTACTACCTGACTTCATTAACGCACTTCATGTAGACGATGTCATGAAGATTGCAGTCATCCTACTCGTGGTGACCCTATCGCTTACTGTAGGCTATCGTTCTAAGTCCTTAAAAGAAGAAAAAAATGCAGCCATCCAAGAGAATTTAAAAGCAAAGCAAACCATTTTTGAAAAGCAACTCCGCGCTGAAAAACTCGAGGAAATGGACGATCTAAAAACAAAGCTGTATACCAACATCACTCACGAATTCAGAACGCCTCTGACTGTCATCATGGGGATTAATGACGAACTCACAGATTCTACGAAGCAGCTCAGTCTTCCTGCCGATAAAAAAGAAAAATTTCTGCAAAACCAGCAAATCATATATCGAAATAGCGAGAACCTACTCACGCTGGTCAATCAGCTACTCGACTTATCTAAGTCCGATGGTCAGCAGCTGGAATTACGGCTTATTCAAGATGATATCATATCCTATCTCAACTACTTGACTGAGTCATTTTTCAGCAAGGCGAAGGAGAAAAACGTGAGGCTAGTCTTTTACTCTGAGCTATCATCACTGATCATGGATTATGACGAGCAGAAGATACAGCACGTCGCCTATAATCTCCTGTCCAATGCCATCAAGTTCACCCCTGAAAATGGGAAGATCGTCATGCACGCTGCTCAAACTGAGCGTGAGGATCAATCCTGCCTGCAACTTGTAGTGAAAGATAATGGCATCGGCATCGCTTCAGATCATTTGCCCCATATCTTTGATCGCTTCTATCAGGTAGACGACTCACATACACGACACGTAGATGGCAGTGGGATCGGGCTTTCTCTGACAAAGGAGATGGTCCGACTGATGAAAGGTACCATCATAGTAGAAAGTCAGCTGGCCGTTGGTACGACATTTACCATTCACATTCCGATCACTAACCAAGCTAAAAGAGCCCCGTCTCAGAGCTCCATTCGCCTCACACAAAGACATCACGAGGCTTCATTCGAATCATCTGACCTGGCTACAGAGACGATTAATCCAGCGGATGAAAAACCAATCTTACTGATTGCTGAGGACAACAGAGATGTATTCAGTTATCTGAAGATGGTCCTAGGGCAGACCTACCAAATCATCGAAGCCATCAATGGAGAACAAGGCATTACCAAAGCTTTAAAATATGTACCTGACCTGATCATCAGTGATGTGATGATGCCGATTAAAGATGGCTACGAGCTGACCAGTGTACTGAAAGAAGATACGCGCACCAGCCATATCCCGATCATCCTACTCACTGCCAAAGCATCAGAAATCGATCGGCTCGCCGGTCTCAAAATAGGCGCAGATGCTTATCTCAGCAAACCCTTCAACAAGGAAGAATTACTCATCAGAATCGATCAATTACTGGAAGTTAGAAATAGACTCAGAAACCACTACTCGACTCTGAATGCATCTGTAAATGAGCGACATGTAACTGCTGCAGAAAAAACAGAATCTCCACAGCCAGAATCTGCCAAAACACACGTTCGAGAAGAAGAATTCTTGCAGTATTTACAAAAAATAATCCTGAAAAACATCAAAAATGAAAATCTCAGCGCAGATTATCTCGCTCAAGAATCGGGCATCAGCCAATCCCAGCTGTATCGTAAAATTAAGGCCTTAACTGGACTGAGCATTAACAATTATATCAGTAAGTTTAGGCTTCAGAAAAGTCTTGAACTCCTACAGAACACTGAAAAAGACATTGCAGAAATAGCCTATGAAGTCGGTTTCAGTAGTCCTAGTTATTATTCCAGATCTTTTCACAAATTTTATAAAAAATCTCCGTTGTCTGTTAAAAAATCGTTAGCTAAAAACACCTCTGATCAAGCGAACTCATAATCATATTATCGCTCAAATTTTAGTCTTGCTGTGTTGTGTATTATTTCCATTCATGGATGCACAGACTCAGGACATAGCGCCATATTACCAGCAACTTAGTGGAGACTTTGAACCTAACAATACCGAACTATTTAAAGGTATCGAAATCAAACCTTTATGGTTATTAGCAGATACTTCAGGCACCCTTAACATCTCAGAAATCCGTAACCTGGAATCTGGCCTTCTGTGGAAAAAGGCGAGCGATGTAAAACCTAAAAGGAATACCGTGTATTGGTTAAAAAGCCATATCACTGCTCGTGGTTCGACAGGTGGAAAATTCATCTTTCAGCTGGTCGAAGAATTGGGAAATGATCTGCACGCCTATGACTACATAGATACATATAGCTACAATCAACAACAAGAATACGTTCATCAGCGAGCAGGAAGAAAGATAACCGTAGAAGAAAGACCAGTAGAATTCTGGGCTAATCTGATAGAATTCAAAATGGGACCAGAGGACAGCCTTGATGTATTCATCAGAGTGGAAGGTATGAATTTAAGTTATCCGATTGAATCTTTCTCATTGTGGCACTTAGACTTCGAAGATTTATTCAAGTGCCAACTCTTACAAGTCAGGAAGGCATACTTATTTTACGGCATTTTAGGCATTCAGATTCTCTTCTTTTTCTTTCTTTACTTGATCGAAAAAGAATTGATTTACATCTCATTCTCTGTTTTTGGTTTAGGTATGTTATTGACCAGGGCCTTTACCGAGTTCAATTTTGCAAGCTACGTCCCTTTGCCTCAATTGGTCAACTATAATGAATTACTCTTTCACCTATCTGTCTATCTGACTGTTATGGGAGGTCTCTTTTTCATATCACAATATCTCAATATCCCAAAAAATAGTTCATTTATCAAACGGATCATTCCGTTATACTCCGTTGTGACGTTGATCTCTTATCTCAGATTTATTTTCAGGTATTCCTTCTCTGAAGGTGGATCATTTCCACTCTTACTGACACCTGCACCATACACCTTTATAGGCATATTCTTGGGAATCTATATGACGACTATCACCCCTTCTGGAATTAAAAGAACCAAAATCTGGATCGCGCTTGCCATCCTACCAGTTGTTTTAGGTAGTTGTCTCATTTTACTGAATAATGATGCACATCTCACCATGACTCTGAATGAAGAATGGATGCCTGAATTTCTCAACAAACGCCTCATCGATGATGTCTTAAGCATCGGTGTCATCCTATTAGTCATGACTCTCTCACTCAATGTTGGTTTTCGCTCACTCAATCTAAAAAAAGAAAAAAACGCAGCCATCCAAGAAAGTCTCAATGCCCAACAAACCATCTTCGAAAAACAACTTAGAGCCGAAAAACTACAAGAGATGGACGACTTAAAGACTAAATTATACACTAACATCACGCACGAATTCAGGACACCTCTCACAGTCATCATGGGCATCAATGATGAACTAACTCATACGACTAAGCAGCTGAGTCTTCCAACTGATAAAAAAGAAAAAATCCTTCAAAATCAACAACTGATTCATCGTAATAGCGAGAACCTTCTGACATTGGTCAATCAACTACTTGACTTATCCAAGTCCGACAGTCAGCAGCTTGACTTACAGCTCATCCAAGGTGACATCATATCCTACCTCAACTACTTGACCGAGTCTTTTTACAGCAAGGCGAAAGAGAAAGACTTAAGACTGGTTTTCTACTCCGAACAACCATCATTAATAATGGACTATGACGAACAGAAGATACAGCACATCGCCTATAATCTCCTGTCCAATGCCATCAAGTTCACCCCCGAAAATGGGAAGATCGTCATGCACGCTACTAAGACTGAACGTGAGAATCAATCCTGCCTGCTACTTGTGGTGAAAGATAATGGTATCGGCATCGCTTCAGATCATTTGCCCCATATCTTTGATCGCTTCTATCAGGTAGACGACTCACATACCCGACACGTAGATGGCAGTGGGATCGGGCTTTCTCTGACGAAAGAGATGGTCAGTCTCATGGGAGGCGATATATCTGTGGGGAGTCAGCTAGGTGCAGGGACGACATTCACCATTCACATCCCCATCACTAATCTCGCCGAAACAAGTCATAGCTTACACTCAATTCAACCGACGCATAGCGCGGATGATCTGGTCAATGAAGCATCTGAGCCTGCCAAAGAAGTCATTGATCCAGCGGATGAAAAACCCATCTTACTGATTGCTGAGGATAACAGAGATGTATTCAGTTATCTCAAGATGGTCTTGGGCCAGACCTACCAAATCATCGAAGCCGTGAACGGAGAGCAAGGCATCAATAAAGCGATAGAGTACGTGCCTGATCTGATCGTCAGTGATGTCATGATGCCAATCAAAGATGGCTACCAACTCACTAAAACACTTAAAGCCGATACTCGCACCAGCCACATCCCAATCATACTGCTCACTGCCAAAGCATCAGAAATCGATCGGCTCGCCGGCCTCAAAATAGGCGCAGATGCTTACCTCAGCAAACCCTTCAACAAAGAAGAATTGCTGATCAGAATCGATCAATTACTGGAAGTCAGGAATAGACTCAGACATCACTACTCCTCTCTATACGACCCTCTCAAGACGGAAGAGAATGCAGCAGCTACAGCTCCACAGGCGTTCTCAAATACAAAAATACAAGAAGAAGAATTCCTACAACAACTACACTCGACCATACAGCGAAATATAAAACATGAGAGCCTCGGTGCCGAATCATTAGCCCATGCGCTAAAGATCAGTCAGTCACAACTGTACCGTAAAGTCAAAGCTCTCACCGGACTGAGTATTAATAATTATATCAATAAGATTAGATTGCAGAAAAGCTTAGAACTATTAGAAGATCCAGAAAAAAACATCGCCGAAATTGCCTACGAAGTCGGTTTCAGCAGCCCCAATTATTATACGCGATCATTTCATAAATTGTATAAAAAATCTCCATTGACTTATAGAAAAGCAACAGATAAAAATAACTTGTAAAAAAGTATATCATAAAGCTTATGATGAGTGAACTACTGGATCCATTTCCGTGAGTCATCAGACTTTTAACTAGCTTAAAACTTTATAAAATCAACAACTAAAAATTCATTAGCTTATATTTATGGGGAGAAGTGGATATAAGTCAACGCCCATGAATAAGATCACTCCCCTTTCCAAAGTGCTTTTGCTACT
>CALFUK010000146.1 GCA_937929945.1 uncultured Saprospiraceae bacterium | reverse complement strand
CCTGCACGATAACTCACAGGAGTTCCTGCTGCTAACTTAAGCGATCTTGCCGCTGCAGAACTAAGAGTCGCTTGCACAGAAAATGTTGGCTTCACTTCTGGCAATAATCGTTGCGCAACTTTATAGTGCTCTAGCAACCTAGTTGCAGGTATATCCTTCTTAAAATTCCAAAATACACCCTCAGATAAATTACCGATGGTTGAGTTGATTTCTCCAGTCATCTTCATCGCAACGTAGTCACCTGGCAACATGATCTTATCTATTTGCTTATAGAGTTTAGGTTCGTTATCTCTTACCCACTTGATTTTAGATGCCGTGAAATTTCCTGGAGAATTTAAGTAGTTTTTATAGCAATAACTTTTACCTAGTTTTTGGAGTGCCTTGTTTCCAATATCTACCGCTCTACTATCACACCAAATGATAGACGGTCTTACCACTTTTTGATTTTTATCCACAGCTACTAATCCGTGCATCTGATAGGAGATCCCTATAGACTTTACCTGCTTACCATCAGCTTTTGTTGATGCCCACAATTCTTTAGTTGCTGCTTTGATACATTTCCACCAATCCTCAGGATGCTGTTCAGCCCAGCCAGGTTGGTGGGAGATCATCTTCATCTCCTTCTTAGGGTAGCTCACCACTTTGATAGGTTTCAAAGTATCTGCATCAACCAACGAGACTTTTATAGATGAACTGCCTATATCATATCCAAGAAAATACATTGAGAATAATTGTAAATAGTTTACTTAAAAGTAATTTAATTTGGATAAACCTTATTTTAAAATATATCTAGACAATTTGATTTTGCAGTAGCTTTTTCAGTGATAGAAAATTCCAGATATCTTTCAAAATGCAAACAGGATTTGGAAAGTTTTATTCAAATTCATATTAGAATGAAATACCATGTCTGCTTACACACCATCGAGCCACGTTAATTCAAATCTAAATAGCTCAAAATTGTTTGGTTCTTAGTGGAGATAGTAATTACAGCAAATTGCGGTATTTATGATTGAATCTCTAGGACATATTAAAATGGAGGAACATCAACAATTATCAAAGGAAAGTAACAGAATTAGGCTAAAATCAAAAAGCCCACCACCTCAACAAATATTAATGCAACTTCTGCAAGCTTTAGATAAACCTATATTTTATTGAGATTCGAAAAAGATAATTAAACCGTTCCCCATAGCGTTCCCCGGGAAACAAAAAAACCTCTAACTAATTGATAGCTAGAGGTTTGTTGAGGTCGCGGGCGGATTCGAACCGCCGTACAAGGTTTTGCAGACCTCTGCCTAGCCACTCGGCCACGCGACCATTTTTTAAATGGATTGTAAATATAAGGCAATTTTTCCTCTCTGGTAAGATCATGAGCGACTAATCTGATATTTGATTTGGCTAACTCAGCTAAATAGCCTGTGTCTCCTGATAGCTGCCATTGATTCCTACACGATAATTTTCGAGATTTACGCTAAATATCTTTCACATGGCTGCCTTTCTTTCATCGCTCAATGACTCTCTGATCACCTTTATCAAGGATCAACAATTGTTCTTCGTGGCCACTGCCGCTTCCGATGGTCGGATCAATCTCTCGCCCAAAGGGCTAGACTCCCTGCGCATAGAGAATATACATGAGCTAATCTGGCTCAACTACACAGGCAGTGGCAATGAGACGGCGGCACATCTACTGAGTCAAAACCGGATGACGATGATGTTTTGCTCTTTTCGAGGTAATCCCCTGATCCTGAGGCTCTGTGGAGAAGCTGAGGTCTTACATCCAGGAGATCCAGCTTGGGAAAACTTGATTTCACAGTTTAAGCAGACTGCTGGGGCGCGAAATATTTTTCGCCTGCGGATCGAATCCGTACAGACATCTTGTGGTTACGCTGTGCCAGAGTACGCCTATCAGGGCCAGAGGACAAGACTCACAGACTGGGCCGAATCTAAAGAGCCCGAAGCCATCAGGCAATACTGGAAGGACAATAACTCAATGAGTATAGACGGCCTGCCGACGGGCCTGCCTGAGGCCTAACTATTTATCCTGCTGCGCGAAGACGTCTCTTAGTAGATCAGTGGATCTCAGGCGCTCATCAGCTCTGATGCCAGCTTCTTTTTCCTGGATCAGGCTGAACATGCCATCCAGGGCCTTTTGATTCACATGGTCATCCAGTTCAGGATTGAGGTCCTTGGAGAAGGGTATCTTATTATACGCTGCGACAGCTTTCTTCCAGTAGCTACGCGCATTGACCTCATCCAGAGACTCTTGTATAACCGGTAGAAATGATGCGTAGAGCGACTCTCGAGAGGTGCCTGCTAAGTACGTAGTAGCAGCATCAGCCTCTCCAAAGAGAATGTCCTTAGCATCTGCGAATGACATCTGCTTGATGGCATCCATGAATATGGGTGCTGCCTTAGTGGCGGCTATTTCAGCTGCTTGATTCATCTTATCAATGAGATCCTGCTCGACATTCTGAAAGCCAGGCACGAGAGCTAACTTTTGCGTGACTTTCTGTGCTTCTTCTGGCACCAGAATCTTATACGGAGACTCTAGGTAGCCGTGCTCTGCGGACAGGCTGGATACGGCATCACCGACACCGAGTTCGAGCGCTTGCTTCAGACCAGAAGCGATCTGGCCTCCATCAGCAGATTTTTCTAATACAGCCTCCTTGGCTTGATTCAGTAACTTACCGAATTGGGCATCTGCATTGATCGAGATGCCGATCATACATATTATGGCGCACATTTTGTATATCATATCATGAGAATTGAATGTCTATAGTATTTAACCATTATTCGAAAAAAATAGCAGTTAAGGAATTGCTAAAGTTATTTTTTAGTAGATATTAGCACTTCAAACACGATTTGAACCAGTTGCGAGAGCAAATTCCAATCAAATAATCTAAGGGTTATTGTATAAAATTCAATAAAGTATATAATTTTAATGCTCTATAAATCAACAGTAAACTGAATACAATGAGAATGAGAAATGTACCAACTACCCTATTAGCATTTGTGACCTTGTGCATCTTTATGACTTCATGCGTCGGAAAGAAGAAGTTCGATGAAATGGTCATGCAGAAAGAAGAGCAAATAGCTGATATGGAAATGAAGATGTCTGAAATGAAAACAGACATGGATACTAAAATAGAGTCTTTAAACCAGAAGAACTCCACCTTAGCGAAAGAAAAAGATTCAATCAATAAAGACTTACAAACAGTAAAGTCTGATCTTTCATCAGCCAAAAAAGACCTGACAGACGTAGAATACAGAGTCGATCAGAAGCAAAAGCAAATCGATAACCTCAGAGGAGAAATCAATGCCGCTTTCGCTAATGTAGAAGCAGCTGTCAGTAATGTCGATGCCGCTGTCGTAAACAGCAGCCAAAGACTCAAAGAAATCGAAGGCCAGTTATACTTGGACCTAAATGAAAACATCAATTTCAAGTCAGCATCTGACAAACTGCAGAAAGGTGACGAAGGAGCGATCCAAGAAATAGCCAATATGCTCATTAGCAATCCTCAGCTAACGCTCTTCGTAGAAGGCCACGCTGATAATAGAGGTGTCGTCACCAATAAATTTGACGATAACTGGGATCTAAGTGCCGCAAGAGGTATTTCTGTAGTCAGAAAACTGATCGATATGGGTGTCAATCCTAAGCAGCTGGCAGCAGCAGGTAGAGCAGAGTTCTTACCCGAAATAGAGGGTGACTCCAAAGAAGCTCACGAGGCTAACAGAAGGACAGAATTCGTCATCGTCCCGAATGTCGGTAAGCTATACAGATTATTTAAATCTAAAGAACCTTAGTCGAGAGTCAAAGACTCTTCGAGTATCTCTTTAGAAACACTATTTCAGGCCTAACCAGCACATACACACGTCACTACATTCTCGCAGGAGGATCATAGTCAGATGTGGTTTTATTAAGTAAAATTTCAATATGTACTTGTTAGGCCTTGATATAGGTAGTTCTTCCATAAAAGCTGCGATCGTAGATGCCTCTACTAAGCAGCCCCTCGCCGTCAGTAGTCACCCACCCACAGAAATGGGAATCTCTGCTCCACATCCCGACTGGGCAGAACAAGATCCAGGTATCTGGTGGTCCTACGCTCAAGAAGCCATCACCAAGGCCATACACTCAGCCCAAATAGACGCTGCGGATATCAAGGCCATTGGCATATCCTATCAAATGCATGGTCTGGTAGCTGTAGACCGGTCAGGTAAAACGGTCCGCCCTTCCATTATATGGTGTGACAGTCGCGCGGTGGACATCGGTACGCAGGCAGCTGCCGACTTGGGAATGGATATCTGCAGCCAGCAGTTTCTCAATTCGCCTGGCAACTTCACTGCATCAAAATTAAAATGGGTTAAGACGAACGAACCCGAAGTCTACGACCGCATTCATAAAATCATGCTCCCTGGCGACTACATCGCAATGAAAATGACGGGTGAAATCACCAGTACCATATCTGGACTATCAGAAGGAATCCTGTGGAATTTCAAGACTCAAGATACAGCTACAGCACTCTTAGACTATTTCGGCATACCCGAAGCCATGCTGCCAGATGTCAAGCCCACTTTCTCCAATCAAGGAGAGCTGACTGCCGAATCTGCGAATTTTCTGCAGCTGACTCCTGGTATACCTGTGACATACAGGGCTGGTGACCAACCGAATAACGCTCTCTCACTTGGCGTCTTCAATCCTGGACAGGTAGCAGGTACGGGAGGGACTTCTGGAGTCGTCTATGCCGTCAGTGACCAGCTGATCCACGATCCCGAGATGAGGGTCAATAGCTTCGCACATGTCAACTATACCAAGACGGACCCGCGTATCGGCGTCTTACTGTGTATCAATGGCTGCGGCATTCAGTATGGCTGGCTGCGCAAACTCTTAGGCGATGTAGAAACTAACTACACCGAACTGGAGCACCTAGCGGCTAAGGTAGATATCGGAGCTAATGATCTGTCGATCATCTCCTTTGGCAACGGCGCCGAGCGGATGCTGCAAAATCAAAGCATCGGCGCTCAGATGATGGGACTCAACTTCAATGTGCACGACAAAGCGCACCTCTACCGAGCAGGGCTGGAGGGCATCGCCTTTGCATTCTACTATGGCATCCAGTGCATGAAGCAGATGGGGGTGAACGTATCAGAGATGAGAGTCGGTAATGACAATCTATTCCAATCGGACATCTTCTCAGAGACCTTATCAAGTCTGTGTGGAGCTGAAATCAATCTAATCAATACCACTGGAGCTGTAGGAGCGGCCCTCGGTGCAGGTCATGGACAAGGTATCTATAGCAGTCTGGAAGAAGCATTCGACCAGCAAGACATAGTCAAAACAATAAAACCAAACCACCAAAATGAAGCCTTTCAAGAAGCATATGCTACTTGGTCTAATCGATTGAATAAACTTATAAAATCTTAATTTTAATTATGGGCAAAATTTTAAAAGGAGAAACCGAATATTTCAAAGGTATCGGAGAGATCAAATTCGAAGGCAAAAAATCGAAAAACCCACTTGCATTCAAATACTATGATGCCAAGCAAAAGGTAGGTGGCAAATCGATGAAGCGCCATTTCAAATTTGCAACGGCTTATTGGCATTCCTTCTGTAATACAGGTAATGATCCATTTGGATCAGGTACGAAAGCTTTCCCTTGGGATGCTAAGCAGGACCCTGTAGAAAGAGCGAAAGACAAGATGGATGCGGCATTCGAATTCATGACCAAGATCGGCATGGAGTACTTTTGTTTTCATGATGTAGACCTGGTGGACGAAGCTGATACGCTAAAAGACTTTAAGAAACGTCTGGACATCATCTCTGACTATGCTCTGCCCAAAATGAAGGCCTCTGGCATCAAGGTACTCTGGGGCACCGCTAATCTATTCAGTCATCCAAGGTATATGAATGGAGCATCCACGAATCCAGACTTCAATGTCGTGGCCTATGCTGGTGCTCAGGTGAAAAATGCTCTGGATACCACTATGAAACTCAATGGAGAAAACTATGTCTTCTGGGGAGGTCGCGAGGGCTACATGTCCCTGCTCAATACGAACATGAAAAAGGAACTCGACCATATGGCCCGCTTCCTCCACATGTGTAAAGACTATGCCAGAAAGAATGGTTTTAAAGGGACATTCTTCATAGAGCCGAAGCCAATGGAGCCATCAAAGCACCAATATGACTTTGACTCAGCTACCGTCTTAGGCTTTCTCCGAGAGTATGATCTCATGGATGATTTTAAGATTAATGCTGAAGTGAATCACGCCACACTCGCTCAGCACACCTTCGCACACGAACTACAGGTCGCCGCTAATGCTGATGCCTTAGGTTCCATAGATGCGAATAGAGGAGACTACCAAAATGGCTGGGACACGGACCAATTCCCTGTGGATCTGTATGAACTAACTGAATGCATGCTGGTGATCCTCGAATCCGGAGGGATTAAAGGAGGCGGTGTGAATTTTGATGCCAAAACGAGAAGGAACTCCACTGATCTAGCTGACTTATTCCACGCACACATCGGTGGTATGGATGTTTTTGCCAGAGCGCTACTGATTGCTGATGCCATCCTGAAGGAGTCAGACTACAAAAAGATGCGTCGCAGTCGCTACAGAAGTTTTGAAAGAGGCGATGGGAAAGCCTTTGCAGATGGAAAAATGAAACTTACCGACTTAGCCAAACTTGGCAATAAGAATGGAGAACCTGATCAAATCAGTGGTCAGCAAGAACTCTATGAGAATATCATAAACCAATTCATCTAAGTCACTGTTAAAAAACGACTGAAAAGCCTGGCTCATTAAAGTCAGGCTTTTTAATTTCGTTAGTATTGCTGATTTATTTAGTGGCAAGCGTTCATTTGTAAAATTGATAATTAATTATGAAAAACACCCCACTCTTCTTACTCATCCTAAGCTTGCTCAGCGTCTATGCATGTACAGGCGAGGATAGCCCTTCAGGACCAGATGAACAACCACTTCAAGATGTACCTCAGCTATCAGTCAATGACGTCAATGGAACAGAATCCACTAATGATGGTGCGACTCTACCCTTTCAGGTGAGTCTGAGCAGCGCCTCCTCAGTGGATATCAGCTTTGATTATACCGTATCTGGCATCACGGCAGAACCATCAGTTGATTTTGATCGTACCAGTGGGCAGGCCACCATTGCAGCAGGTGCACTCTCCACCACGATCGAGGTCAGCATAATCGATGATGAAGCTAATGAAGTAGAAGAAAAAGTAGAGCTGATCATCAGCAATCCAAAAAATGCGACTCTTCAGGATGAAAGAGGCATCGGTATCATCAACGATAATGATGAGGTATCTTATGCAGCGGATGGTTACCAAGCCCAAGAAACATACTTCGGATATGATCTGTCATGGAGCGATGAGTTTGCAGGCACGACTCTGGATGCTGCAAATTATACCTTTGAGATGGGGGACGGCTGTCCTAATCTATGCGGCTGGGGTAACCAAGAGCTCCAAAAATACACCGACTTAGAGCAAAATGTTCGCTTGGAAGATGGGAAATTAGTCATAACAGCAACGAAGAGTGGCAGCAGCAACTTTGAGTCCGCGAGAATTATCACCAAAGACAAACAAGAGTTTCGCTATGGTAGAATCGACATCAGAGCCAAACTACCTAAAGGTCAAGGCCTATGGCCAGCATTATGGATGCTGGGTAAAAATATAGACGAAGTGGGCTGGCCAGCCTGTGGAGAGATCGACATCATGGAGCATGTCGGGCACAAAGAGAATGTCACTTCAGGTGCCGTACATTGGGGCGATCGAGATCAAGGCTTTAGCAACTTTAAGACACAGGAATATAAGCAGGATCGATCCTTTCATGACGAGTTTCATCTTTTCACGATCGTCTGGGAGCCTAATGCCATAGACTGGTATGTGGATGATACTAAGTTTTTATCACTGCGTCCATCAGACATCACCGGCAAAGAGTGGAGATTCAATCAGCCATTTTTCTTCATTTATAATGTGGCCATCGGCGGAACACTCCCAGGAGACCCTGATGAGACGACTGAGTTTCCACAGGCCATGGAGATTGATTTTATTCGCGTGTTTCAGTAGGGTTTGATAAGTGCTACAGATCAGTCAGAAGCTGATTGAATTCGACGATAAATCCATCTGGATCGTAAAATTTGCTGACCATAACTTTCAGAACATCCCCTCCATCGTATGATGGATATTCTGTTAGTTTGGGCTCACTGATGATCTCTATGTTAGGTGTGTTTCTGATTTTTTCAAATCTCCTTTCTAAATCGTTGCTGTTAAATAATAAGATTGCATTCTGTGCTACAAAACCATCTTTTCGGACGGGGATAACCGACTTATCAGGATTATTGTACTCATAGTCAATCAAGCCCAAAACACCTTGAAATTGATCCAATGCCTTTAAAAATATCAAGCGGAGCGACTGGATCTCTCCCTCATGGAATGGATGTGGCCGCTTGATGATCTGATCATAAATGATTTCCATACCCATGGCATCTCTGTACAGCGCTAGTGACTTATCGACGTCTCTGATGATCAAAGTGGTACGTCTAAATATCAGTGGTAAATCTTTCGGATTTATATCCTTAGCTGCTTCTTGTATGATGTCGTCAGGTATACTGGAGGTTGTTGTTCCACTCTTATTCGAAGATTGATCGCTGCAAGCCGTGAGCAGAAGAAAAAACAATAATGAAGTATAAATTCTTTTCATCGTAAGACGTCTGATTACGATAAATATAGTTAATGTAATTAATTATCTATTCTAAATGACCTTGAACGGATCCATAAAAGCCTCGCAGTTTCACGTAAAGCATTCCTTTTGTTGGGAATGATAGACTCCTACTCCATTCTCTCACGCCCCTCGCGTGATGCACCGAGCCGTACTCCCTATAACAACAAAAGCCTCGCATTTTCATGCGAAGCTTTTATTCTGTGGGCGATGAGAGACTCGAACTCCCGACCCCCTGGGTGTAAACCAGGTGCTCTGAACCAACTGAGCTAATCACCCTTTCTTAAGGAAGCGCAAATATATATTTCTTATCTAACTATCGCAAATAAGATGACACTTATTCGTATAAGCTCAAATCAACTGAATATCGTAAAGTTACCAGCCTCGTAGATCTTCTCCCCGTCAGCTATGATTTCGCCTTCTGTCGTCATATCGGCGATCATATCCCAGTGGATCGGAGAGTGGTTTTTACCTCCCGTCTGCTTGTACGATTGGCCGACTGCCATATGGATCGTACCACCTATCTTCTCATCAAAGAGGATGTTTTTCGTGGGCTGCTGTATGTTGTAGTTAGTCCCGATGGCCACCTCGCCGAAGTATCGAGATCCTTCGATCTGGAAGACTTTGTCCAGCAGCTCTTTGCCTTTCACGGCTTCCCACTTCTCGACTCTACCATTCTCCACCCAGAGTGTGATGCCTTCGACTTCTTTTCCCATGTAGATGGATGGGTAGGCAAAGTGGACCACACCATTGACGCTGTCCTCTATAGGGCCAGTAAAGACCTCGCCTGAAGGCATATTAGCCTGACCGTCAGAGTTAATCCATGTGCGCTCCTTGACACTGAAGGATATGTCCGTGCCTTTACCCTTATAGGTGATCTCACTCTTTTGATTAAGAAAGTCCACGATTTTTTGCTGTTTATTGCGGATGCCTAGCCAAGATGCAGCTGGGTCATCATCATACAGATGACAAGCGTTATACACGAAGTCTTGGTACTCTTCTAATGACATGCCCGCCTCCTGAGCACTGGCCTGTGTCGGGTATTGGCAGAGACTCCTGCGGAGTGACTTGGAGGCAGTCCTATCGAAGTAAGTCTTCATGATGCCTTTCAGTGATTCTGTCCTGATCTTCCGCTTAGCGTGATCTACATTTTGATCTTCTTTCAGGTTATACGGTGCCCTGATCGAGAGGAATGCGTCAAACTCAGTCATAGCTGTCCGGTACAGAATCGGGGCATACTTGAGCTGGTCTTCATTCGCATGCTCCATAAAGATCCTGTTTTTCTCTCGAAAACTCAGCTCTGTCTCCACAAAGGCGCCTTTCTGAATGGCCTCCCGATAGACTTCTCTTACGAGCGGTTCGCCCAGTGTCGTGCTGCGCACATAGAGCCTGTCACCAGCCTTCACTTCGAGGCAGTAACTGACTAATAGCTGAGCATACTTTTTCAAGATATTCATTGGAATGAAATTGTTAGTTTAACGGAGTCTAAACCAACCTCGAAGTCGAGTGGCTGATTAGAGCATATTCTTTTAATCAGGATTACAGACACCAAAATAAGAAATGTTCAACAGGTCTGATAAAGAATGAAGCAAAAAGAATATTACCAGTGCTTTGTCTGGTACGGATATCTGACTTGATATTGGTCTTCGACAAGTTTTTTCAGCTTTTCTCTTAGCTCCGGAACATTCTCTTTAGTCCGCGCTGAGATGAATACATTATCCTGATTGTAATTATTTTTAAGATTCTGCTGTAGCTCTTTCAAAATAGAATCCTTCACATCTTGCTCCAGCAAATCATCGAAGTATCGCTCTCGGTACAGGTCTATTTTATTAAACACCAGAATGGTAGGTTTGTCAGTCACTTCCAGGTCTGTCAGCGTCTGGACCACGGTCTTGATGTGATCTTCATACTGCGGGTGAGCGATGTCTACGACGTGAAGCAGGATATCGCTTTCTCTGACTTCATCCAGCGTAGACTTGAAGCTTTCTACGAGGTGGTGCGGGAGCTTCCTGATGAAGCCCACAGTATCTGATAGCAGGAACGGCATGGTCCCCATCACGATCTTGCGCACCGTCGTATCCAAGGTCGCAAAGAGTTTATCCTCAGCGAATACCTCGGACTTACTCAGTACATTCATCAGTGTAGACTTGCCCACATTCGTGTATCCGACCAGGGATACTCTGATGAGTTCGCCCCGATTCTTTCGTTGAGTCGAGTTTTGCTTATCGATTTTATCTAATTTTTTCTTGAGCAGGGATATCTTATCTCTGACGATCCGTCGATCCGTCTCGATCTCCATCTCCCCTGGTCCTCTCATACCGATACCTCCACGCTGCCTCTCCAAGTGAGTCCACAGGCCTCTCAGTCTGGGTAGTAAGTACTGCATCTGAGCTAATTCGACTTGGGTCTTAGCTTGAGCAGACTGTGCGCGGCTGGCGAATATGTCTAAGATCAGACTACTGCGATCGATGATCTTACGCTTGAGATGCTCCTCGAGCACACTCGTCTGCTTACCTGTCAGATCATCGTCAAATATGACTAAATCGATATCGTGCTCTTCTATATATTCTGCTACTTCTTCCAGCTTCCCTTTTCCGATGAAGGTCTTCTGATCGGGATGGACTAATTTCTGAGTGACCCGCTTCACCGTGACAGCTCCAGCAGTCATCGCTAAGAATTCCAGTTCATCCAAATACTCCAAAACTTGCTCCTCTGTGGTGTGTTTATGGATCACGGCAATTAATATTGCCTTCTCCGTCTCTTTGCGAAGTCCTACTTTTTTTGCTTTACCTACCTGCCAGTCACTCATAATTATTTTTTGCGGAGCCAGGTTTCAGGATTCTGCTTGACCTGTCCTTTCCATATTTGAAATTGTATCTCTGAAAAATCACCTTCTGTCGCTGCACGACCCAAGGTCTCACCTCTCTGTATCTTCTGTCCCGCCGAGACTTGGACCTGAGTCAGCTTACCATAGACCATGAAGTAAGAGCCCACCTGGACGATCACCACCTGATTGAATCCAGGGATCTGATTGACACTCTTCACCTCTCCCTCAAAGATAGACTTTACTTCGCTTCCCGTGACGGTCCTGATATCGATCCCGTCATTATTGATTTTCACATTTTTATTAGTGGGATGCTGCTTGACGCCAAAGCCATTGGTCACCACTGCCTGCTTCACCGGCCACGGCAGCCGCCCCTTATTCTCAGCGAAGGATGACGACAGCTTGATCGACTCTGTATTTTCTGGCCCGCTGTTCATTTCTCGCTTGATGGCTCGGGAGATCAGTTCATTAAGCTTTTTCTGCTCCTTACTCTGTTTTTCTAATTCTCGGAGGTATTTTTTTTCATCTTTTTTAAGTCGCTGCAGTAGGCTTTCTTTCTTGTTTAGGGCTTTCTGGAGATCTGTTTGCTCCCGTTGCTCTTCGACCAGCAGTGTCTTGTTCTTTAGCTTGAGGCCTTGGAGCTCTTCTACGACCTGTTTGATGCTATCCGTCTGTATTTGGAGCAGCTCTGCCTGTCGCTTAGCATAGCTTTCGAACTGCTTAGCATACTGCACATTGAGAAAAGCTTCTCTGATGGACCCTGCTGACAGTAGACTTACCCAGCTATTGGACAGTAACTTTCGCTTGTATGCGGAGCGCATGATGGTCTCATAGTCTCGCTGGAGCGATGCCTGACTGGACCTGAGGTCAGTTAGTGCTGATTCTTGCTGTGATATATTGTCAGTGACTTGATCAAGCTCTGAGGCTATCGCTCCGACCAGGTTCTTCCTGTTCTTGAGCTGTTTTTCGATGACTCTGTAGTTACTGAGAGTTTTGGATTTGTTAGATCTGGTATCATTCAGATACTGATTCGTGAGTTCTATCTTTTGGTTGATCTTATCTTTCTGTGAGCGAAGCTCTGAGGCAGTCTGGGCACTCAGTGGAGTCGCCATGATACTGAAGGCGATAGCCAGCAGGATGGTGCTAATTGTCGTATGTCGTATAATGATCTGGTATGTCAAATGGTATTGATTTCGGAACATTAAATTCTACTGATGATATATTAATCTTGGCTCTGCCAACATCACTATCATCCAAAGGTGCGAAATATTCTCTGGTGTGAGAATAATACCGCTTAGACCCGACTCTTTTATAATCATCAAAACTCATCACTACCTCCCTGCCCTGCTCGTCGATGATCTTATGCTTATTCACAGTCAGTGTCACTGGATTAATCTCATACTGCACTGTATATCCCCCTGAGCTGGATATCAGCTCGTAGGCATCTCCCACCCTGGTGACTCGAGCATTCTGTGGCTCGGGCAGCAGGCAGTTACCCACTAAGAAGCTCTGGACCTTATCAAACTCTAAGTCAATGCCATACTCTCGGCTGTATTCTGATATGCTCCCGCGCTCGTAGTAATTCTCGAAGCGGTACATCACATAGATCGAGTCTGGTGTGATCTGTAGTCTGGCGAATTCCAAACCAAACTTCTTAAAATTCATCCAGATCACACTGTCTTTTTTTACTCTGACATTAGCCACTCCTCTACCTGATTCATACGAGCTTTCAAAATTGATCTTGGCCTTACCAGAAAACCATTCGAAATCATTATTGTGCTTCTCTACGGCTCTCAGTAGATCAGTGGTGGATCGTTCTCTAAATCCGTCTGCAGCTCTCTTGGATGATTTACAGGACATCAGAGAGGACAAACCTAAAAGAAGTAAAAAGTATATGGCATGGTGCAAGGGTCTCATACTAATTCTTATTTGCTTGTTCGATGGACTGAATGAGATTTTCCAAAGCAGTGTCCTTCACAGCGCCTTGCTTTTCGAGGGCCTGCATGGCATATGCTTCAGCCTTTTCCATTGCTTCATAGTCATAAGACATAAAGGCCATTGACCTTAAGATCTGGTATTGGAGTACTTGATTATTGCCAGTCATCAGCAAGGCTTCATCTAAGTGCTCTATCGCACTACTGTAGGCTTGTGACTTGGCTCGCATAGACTCATCTATTTTGATGCCTCTCATAAAAAGATCTTCTTCAGACATCTGCGGATCGATCTGTCTGGCTGTAGCTATGCCTAAGAAGTAATAGCACAGTGGCTGATTAGGATAGTAGTCTAACGCCTCTTCCGCTGTCTCGAGGAGAGCATCGTATTGCTTTTGATTTTCCTGAGCGTACATTAACTGCTCCCAGATGGGGAATACATTTTTAGTCAGCTCTACCGCCCTCTGATATGAGGCTATGGCAGATGGCTCATCACCAGAGGCGATCAAGGCATCTCCCAGAATAGCGTGTGCCTTAGCCTCATTAGGATGTACATCTGCAAGCTGGCGGACCAGCTGAATGACTTCTGCTTGTTGCTCCTGGACCATCTGGTCTAAGTCAGTCACCATGGGCAGTAACTCGCCTATCTTCTGATCAATGACGATATCTGGATTAGCGATCACCGTACTGAGTGCTGAGGCTAAGCCCGTGCTCGTATCCGAGTCCCCAGGCCCGTGCTTAGCACTGACCGCGATCAAGGCAATCGGATCCTCAGGGTCTACACTCAGGACCTGCTGATACTGAGCCATAGCCTCCTTCTCCTGCCCGATCTCAATCAGGTAGCTGGCCATATTATTTCTGTATCTGGTAGAATTAGGGAAGGTAGTGACGAGCTTTTGGAGCTCAGCGACAGCTGCTTTCTCTTCTCCAGCGGCACTATAAATCTCAAATTTGTTTCTAGAAATATCTTCTGATACACCAATAATCGTCTCTATCTTATGATAGCTGGACAAGGCGCTCTCTTCGTCCAAGGCTTTAGTCGCCAGCTGCGCATGCTTATTCAGGTATCCTACATTCTGCGGTTCTAAAGCGATCAGTTTGCCATAGGATAGCATTGCTGCTTCGTATAGTTCTTCTTTCTCAGCATAGTTAGCTTGGAGTCGATGGTACCACTGATTCGCTGGATTGATCTGGATGGCCTTTTTGATGTATTTATTGGCATTCTCTATATCCTTTTTATTCATATAGAGTCGACTCAGCTCGTACATCACGACATCATTTCTCTTATTGCTTTTAGCGAATCCCAGGTATAACTCCTCAGCTTTGTCCAGCTTACCGAGTAGCACCAGATTCTTGGCCTTTAAGAATTTGTCTTGGTCCTGGATGGCATCTTCTGTGTAGAGACCTGGCTGAGCACTAGCCAGCGGCAAGCACAGGCACCATAATGCCATGACGCATAAGATAGGAGACATGTATCGATTCATAACTTCCAAACGGTGATAGATAATGCTAAGGTATGTAAACTCAAGATTTACACTTTTCTTAATAAATAGACCTCTCAGATAGACTTCGAGGTATCAAATATCTATCTATTAGACGCTATTATTCTACAACGGTCAACTTGACCATATTGGTTCGGAATTTTCTCTTTATTGGCATACTACCCGTATTGATGACGACATCACCCTCTTTCACGAAGCCTTTCTCCTTCAGAATCTTATACAGGTCTTCGATGGTATCATCCGTGGTGGTGAATTTATCGTAGTGGAATGACCGTACCCCCCAAATCAGATTCATCAACTTATTCATCTCTCGATTAGAAGAGAAGACGAAGATAGGACAGTCAGGTCGGTATGAAGAGATCTTGAATGCCGTGTAGCCAGACTCTGTCAGAGATATGATAGCCTTCGCCTTTACCTCTTCAGATATCTTGGCAGCTGTAATACACATCACATCAGAGTGAAAGGTCGCAGAATCTTTAGATATTTTAGGTCTCTTACCTAAGATGGAGTAATCCTTCTCTGCCTCTGCGATGATATTATTCATCGCTTCTACGACTCTCTCGGGATGCACTCCGACAGAAGTCTCCCCACTGAGCATCACTGCATCAGCTCCATCCAGTACCGCATTAGCGACGTCAGTAACCTCTGCTCTGGTCGGATTATAGTTAGTGATCATACTATCCATCATCTGGGTAGCGACGATCACAGGCTTCGCTTGCTGGATACATCTCTTGATGATGTTCTTCTGGATCATCGGTAGCTTTTCGATCGGCACCTCGACTCCAAGATCACCTCTCGCCACCATGATGGCATCTGTGGCTTTCACGATGGATTTGATATTATCGATGGCTTCTGGCTTCTCTATTTTGGCTATGACCTGAGCGATATGCCCAGCAGCCTTGATTTTTTCCTTAAGGTCTTTGATTTCCTTAGCTGTGCGCACGAATGATAGTGCGATCCAGTGTACAGGCTGCGTGAGGATGTATTCTAAATCAGCTATATCTTTCTCCGTCATCGCGGGAAGCGATATGGCGGTATCAGGCAGGTTGACGCCTTTATTAGAAGATAGTATACCTCCGAAAAGAGTTTTAAGCTTGACCTCTGACTTACCATCGGATGAAAGCACCTCGAAGATTAACTTTCCGTCATCCACTAGTATTTTCTCTCCTACCTTGACATCCTGAGCAAAATACTCATAACTCATGTAGGCTCTCTCCTTGTTACCGACGCACTGCTCTTTTGTGAAGGTGATGACATCCCCACTGTTCAGCATGACACCCTCTTCCATCTTACCGATTCTGAGCTTGGGTCCTTGAAGATCAGCTAAGATTCCTACATTGACACCAAATTCTTCATTGATGGCCACGATTTTCTTGATCGTCTCCCCGTGCATTTGGTGATCTCCGTGAGAAAAGTTGAGTCTGAAAATATCTGTACCGTTTTTGATTAACTTTTTTAGCATCTCTACACTGGTAGATGCAGGGCCTAATGTCGCTACTATTTTAGTCCGTTGTTTGTCTCGTATTTTCATATCAACTAAGTGTCATTTTTACAATAATAAGAGAGTAAATGTAGCTCTATCTTTTCATTATCGTGTGTCGGCTCAGTAATAAAGTCAGCCTACAGGGAACAAAATCAGGCATGATGACCTTTAGCATAGTATAGTATATGCAAAATAAGGTCGAAATAATCCATCTTATGTTTGTTTTAGAATTATGTTATCCTTTATTTTACAGCCTTATAAAAGCACATTAGTTATGTCAGAAATTGCAGAAAAAGTAAAAAAAATTATCGTCGACAAGCTTGGCGTTGATGAATCAGAAGTGACGCCTGAGGCGAGCTTTACTGATGATCTTGGCGCAGACTCGCTCGATACAGTTGAGTTGATTATGGAATTTGAAAAAGAATTCGATATTTCAATTCCTGATGAGAAAGCCGAAACCATCCAAACGGTGGGGCAAGCTGTAGAGTTTTTAGAAGCTAAATAGATAATTTTCTACTTAGAATAAATGAAATGATCCACATGGGCTGCAAAGCGTATGTGGATTTTTTAGTTTATGACATTTATCTTCACCCTTAGCACTAATGAGTCGAGCGACTTCCCCATTCGCCTCATTCTCAAGACTAAGCCCAGCCATTCTGCTGCCTTTTACTGGCGGTACAAGCCAAGCTATCACGAAAAGAGCTGATTCTATATGCAATATTCTCATTAAAATAGCCGCAATCAGATGGTTTAGAATCCGCTTTTCCTTAGATTTATTGCATGAATAGAGTTGTTGTGACAGGCCTTGGATGCCTTACACCTATAGGAAATAACATAGCAGAGTACAAGAAGAACCTTTTTGACGGGGTAAGCGGTGCTGCTACCATTACTAAGTTTGACGCTTCCGAATTCAGAACCCACTTTGCCTGTGAGCTGAAGAATTTTAAAGCACTAGACTATTTGGACCGAAAAGAAATTCGGCGCTTGGATCCATTCACACAGTTCGCGCTAATCAGCTGTGACGAAGGCCTGAAAGACAGCGGCCTCGACCTAGAGAAGGTAGATCCCGATGAAGTCGGCGTAGTCTGGGGCAGTGGCATCGGTGGTCTCGAGACGATGCAGGAAGAGATAGGCTATAATGCTATCAATCCCAGCCCTCCTCGATTCAGCCCTTTCTTCATACCCAAGCTGATCGTCGATATAGCTGCTGGTCATATCTCCATCAGGTATGGATTCAGAGGACCTAATTACGCTACGGTTTCTGCCTGCGCATCTTCTAATAATGCGATTGCCTCTGCATTCGATACTATCAGACTGGGCAAAGCTAAGGTCATGGTCACTGGAGGATCAGAGGCCAGCTGTACTAAGGTCGGTATCGGTGGATTCGCAGCCATCAAGGCCATGTCTCAGAGAAATGACGATCCTGCGACTGCTTCCAGGCCCTTTGATAAGGACAGAGATGGATTCGTGCTGGGAGAGGGAGCGGCGACCCTGATCATAGAAGACTTAGAGCACGCGAAAAGCAGAGGCGCTAAAATCTATGCAGAAATAGCAGGTACGGCCTGTACGGCAGACGCATACCACATCACAGCACCTCACCCAGATGGGCTCGGAGCGAGTAATGTGATGAAGAAAGCGCTGAAAGACGCTAAGATGAATACCACCGATATAGACTACATCAATGTCCACGGTACATCGACACCACTGGGCGATGTCGCAGAAGCTAAGGCTATCCAAAAGGTATTCGGAGATCATGCGTACAAGCTAAACATCAGTGCGACTAAGTCGATGACGGGTCACTTATTAGGTGCTGCAGGCGGTGTGGAGGCCCTGGCATCACTCTTCGCACTGGAACAAAATTTGATCCCTCCGACAATAAATCACTTCACAGATGATCCTGATCTGGACCAAAAGCTTAACTTTACGTTTAACCAAGCTCAAGAACGCAAAGTCAATGCTGTACTCAGTAATACCTTTGGGTTCGGAGGACATAATTCGTCCGTCATATTTAAGTCATTTATTGATTAAGCTTGATCATTCAACTATATAATTATTATCTGTCTCCTGACAAAGTATTAGCCAGAAACTTGCGACGCATTTTGGGCTTTATACCTCGTCGGCTGAATCTGTTCAAACTGGCTTTTTACCATAAGTCAATGAAGAATTCAAGTGAGATCATCGAGCACTACAATAATGAGCGCCTCGAATACTTGGGAGACTCAGTCCTCAGCACCATCGTAGCAGAGTATCTTTTTAAAAAATACCCCAATCAAGACGAAGGCTTCCTCACCAAGATGCGGTCTAAGATCGTGAAACGGAAATCACTCAATGCCCTAGCTGAAAAGATGGGCCTGGATCTGGTGCTGACCACCTACTCTCAGGGTAAACTCAGTAAGGCCATGATGGGCAATGCTCTAGAGGCCCTCATCGGAGCTATATACCTAGAGTCCGGATACAAATACACTAAGAAGTACGTTATCAATAAGATACTCCGTCAATACATCGATATCCACGAACTGGAAACGGTGGACGATAACTTCAAATCGATGCTGCTGGAATACTGCCAAAAACATGGCCACAACATAGACTTTCGCCTGATTAATAAGTACAAGCACGAAAAAAGAGATCGCTTCAAAGTGGCTATCGTCCTTAATGGTGATGAAGTGGCCTACGGTGATGACTTCAATAAGAAATCAGCAGAGCAAGCTGCCTCTCGGATGGCTCTGACAGACCTTAAGGTCTAAATAAACTACAATTATATATGGATTCATTGACTCAGATTGCCCTTGGTGCAGCTGTTGCCGAAGTGACGCTGGGCAAAAAGATCGGCAACAAAGCCATCCTATGGGGTGCTGTGGGTGGGACCATTCCAGATCTGGATGTCTTAGCTAATCCTTTCATGTCAGAACTTCAAGCCTTAGCCTTTCATCGAGGGATCACTCACTCTATCCTTTTTGCGGTGCTTGGTGCACTCTTCTTCGGATGGATCGTCCACCAGGTCTATGAGTCTAAGCATCACAATCTGATTGCCGGCATCTCATGGTCGGCATTATTTGCCCTCATCGCGATATCCATCTTGGTTTTGGCTGACCAGATACTCATCCGAATGGGCGCTGTGGTCTTATTGTCAGTGCTGCTGTTCTCATGCTATCGCAAATACCGGGACCGGCCGCTCCCAAGTATGGATACGACCCTTAGAGACTGGCAGACACTTTTCTTCTGGACCATCTTCACCCATCCGATCTTGGACTCCTTCACCACCTACGGTACGCAGCTCTTCCAGCCCTTTAGTTCATACAGAGTGGGATTCAATAATATCTCCGTCGCTGATCCACTGTATACCATACCGTTGATCATAGGTCTATTTACAATCTCATTTTATCGCAAAGAGAATCACAAAAGAAGGACCATCATCTGGTCTGCCATCCTCATCAGTAGCCTCTACATGGCTCTCACGATCTGGAATAAAAGTCGCGTCAATCAGATCTTCGTCGAGAGCCTTAAGTCAGAACAAATAGACTACCAGCGCTACATGACCAGTCCCTCGATTCTGAATAATGTGCTGTGGTTTTGCCTTGCTGAGACGGAGACGGAGCATGTCTTTGGCCTATACTCTTTCTTCGACGCAGAAAAAAAAGTGATCCTACAAAAGCTCCCTAAAAACTGGGAGCTACTTTCTGCCCAAAAAGACGACCCCACCGTTAATACCCTGGCTTGGTTCTCCAATAATTATTACGGTGTCATGAGGCGCAGTGATGGCAGCCTGCAGATTAATGACATGCGCTATGGCACTTATGACGTCAATTCTACAAATGAGGAAAGCTTCATCTTCAAATTCGGGGTGAAAAAAGACGCTGATGGCTATTATCAGATCACAGATGAGCAAGTGAGGCCACCAGCAGAAAAGCGCAGTCAGATCTTTAAAGACCTATGGAAGCGGATCAAAGGTATCTAAGCTTATTCCTGCAACATTACTCTATTTGATATCTTGCATACAGGCCTGAAGCTTTGCGAAATTACTCTCGGACATCCGATGTAGCGGTAGCCGCACCTGATTGTTGCACAGCCCCTTAATCTTCATAGAGGACTTAATCCCCACTGGATTACCTTCGATATATAGCCATTTGTGCAAGTCGTAGGTATTGAAATTCAACTCCCTGGCTTTGACGTAGTCTTGTTCCAAAGCTGCATTGATCATCCCAGAAAATTCTTTGGGATAAGCATTCGCAATAACAGATATGACACCATCACCGCCAGCAGCTACCATAGGCAGCGCGACTTCATCATCACCCGAGGTGACAAAGAAGCTGTCCGGTTTGTTTTTAATGATTCTGGTGGCTTGGATCAAGTCTCCTGTCGCCTCTTTTATCCCAATAAAGGTGTCACTTGCCTCCGCTAAGCGGATCGTGGTGTACCATTCGATATTTGACTTAGTTCTGCCTGGCACATTGTAGATGATGATGGGTACGGGTGACGCCTCTGCCATCGCCATATAGTGAGCATAGATGCCCTCTTGTGATGGCTTCACATAGCCTGGACTCGAGCTGAGTATCGCATCTATTCCAGTGAAATCGTATGACTTGATTTTATTGACTAATTCGAGCGTGTTATTACCTCCAAAATTACCAGCGACTATGGGCTTACGGCCCGCATTATGCTTGATGACCAGATCCAGTAAAGACCTCGCCTCCGCCTCATTAAGGGTGGCAGTCTCTCCAGTAGAGCCTAAAGGCACCAAGTAATCCACACCTGACTCGGTGACGTAATCTATAATCTTAGTATAGGCCTCAAAGTCAATTTCAAAATTATCATGAAAGGGTGTCACCAAGGCCACTCCCGTCCCTCTAAACTTATTTTTCATCAGTTACTATTTTAAGATGCATAACCTCTCACAAATAAAAGCATGACGGATTCATCTTCTATGCGATATCAAACGTCTGGGGAGTTATGAGCTGGTCTTTTTGACTGTGAATGCTCCCATTTTACCATATTTTTCGAGTCGATGCTCTATGAGTTCATCAGGGCTAAGCGTAGATAACTCTTCGATTTGCTTTTTGATGTGGCTTTTTAAGATTTTGACCATTTTGGCGTGGTCGACATGGGCGCCACCTAATGGTTCCTTCACGATGTCATCGATCAGTCCAAATTCCAGCATATTATCCGCCGTCAGCTTCAATACTTCTGCTGCTTCTTCTTTGTGATCCCAGCTTCTCCAGAGGATCGAGGAGCAAGATTCGGGCGATATGACAGAATACCAGGTGTTCTCCAGCATAAATACCTTGTCTCCCAGACCAATTCCTAAAGCACCTCCCGAAGCTCCCTCACCAATCACGTAGCAAAGGATAGGCACCTTTAGTTGAGCCATTTCAAAGAGATTGCGCGCGATAGCCTCCGCCTGACCGCGCTCCTCTGCTTCGATGCCAGGATAAGCGCCTGGGGTGTCGATCAAGCAGACGACTGGGTAACCAAAGCGTTCCGCCATTTTCATCAGTCGCAGCGCTTTTCGATAGCCCTCAGGATTAGCCATTCCAAAATTTCGATATTGCCTCATTTTGGTATTGATCCCTTTCTGATGGCCTATAAAAACAATAGGGTCGCCATTGATCTTACCGATACCACCTACGATAGCCTTATCATCACTGTAATTTCGATCGCCGTGTAGTTCGACGAATTTCTTGCACATATTCGTCAGATAGTGCAGTGTATATGGTCTATTGGGGTGGCGGGAGAGCTGTACTTTCTGCCATCCATTGAGATTACTGAATATCTCTTTGGATCGCGCCTTGATTTTATCCTCAATGACTTTGATCTTGTCAGTGACATCTATATCACTTTCTTCCCCGACCTGCCTGAGTTTTTCAAGCTGATCATACAGTTTTTCCAAAGGTTTCTCGAATTCTAAAAAGACCATAGTTATGGTTGGCTAATCAACGTACAGACTCCAAAAATAGCTTTCCCTTTTGCATTGTATAGAAAACAATCATTTTTTTTGAAATATTTATCAGATGTATTGTGAAGTATCAAAATGCTTATTACTTTTGCGCTCTGCCAAAAGCTGGCAGCACACAAAAATTTTGGTCTGGTAGTTCAGTTGGTTAGAATACCTGCCTGTCACGCAGGGGGTCGCGAGTTCGAGTCTCGTCCAGACCGCCAACACACTAAAAGCTTCTGCATCGCAGAGGCTTTTTTACGTTATAGCTGGATTTAAAGAACAATACGACTTGATTCGCATCTTGCTTATAATGCTTCTTCCGAGCTGCGCTGCGGAAGGTATCTTTTATGATTCGCTTCGAAATCGCCAATATCATACAGCTTACTGCTTATTAGACAGCTCATCGATTGCTATAGATTCGCACATAATGTAATTTTACACCACACTTCGATACATTCTTCTCTTATTTTGAATTCATAGCCGAAAATCCCTTTTTATTTGAATCTGACGATCACATTCGAATGGGATATCGTCGTTGCCCTTGTGGGTCCGAATCAATATATTTTCGACTAAATGATGATGCTGTTGAAACAATGGGCATTTTAGGGATGCAAAAGCTCCCATAACAGTAAAATAGATTAGCCTAATTGATACCCAATATAAACCCCTTTTCGTTTAAATAAAGTCTCCGTCCAATTATCGAATAAAAATAGGCCGTCCATCACCTCACTCATAAAATACAGCACATGAAAGCTATCCAAAACAGACTTACTGACCTCCTCGGTGTCGAATACCCCATCATTCAGGCACCCATGGGATGGATCGCAAGATCTCAGCTCGCTTCAGCAGTATCAAAGGCAGGCGGGATGGGCATCATCGAGACATCTTCGGGAGAATTAGACCAGATCAAAATTGAGATCAAGAAAATGCGCCAGTTGACTGATCAGCCTTTTGGCGTTAATATCGCACTCGCTTTCGTGAAAGATCCAGACATTGTGCAGTTCGTGATCGATCAGGGCGTGCAATTCGTCTCTACCTCTGCAGGCAATCCTGCGCCTGTAGTGGGCCCTCTGAAGGATGCAGGGCTGACCGTATTCCATGTGGTGCCTAGCTTCAAAGCTGCCATGAAAGCGATAGAAGCAGGAGTCGATGGACTGATCGTAGAAGGCATAGAAGGTGGTGGATTTAAGAATCCAAGAGGTGTAGCCAGCATGGTACTCATCCCCATGATCGCTAATAAAGTGCAGGTCCCCATCGTAGCCGCTGGAGGCATCACGGATGGATGTAGCATGGCAGCGGCATTCGCACTTGGCGCTGAAGGTGTCCAAATGGGGACGCGCATGGTCTCCAGCGCAGAGTCACCCGTACACCAAAATTGGAAAGACGCCATCACGAATGCTTCTGACCAGGATACGATGATCATCAATCAATTTAGCAGCCCTGCCCTGAGGGTGCTTCGTACAGCCTTAACCAATTCTCTCGAACGACAAGACAGCATCGACTACCGCTCCATCTTTTCCAAGGTCCAAGAGCTTTATTTTGGCGGTGATATGGAATCAAGCGCAGCACTCACTGGACAGGTAGCGGGCAGAATAGAGACAGTCAAGCCAGTGGCGCAAATCATAGAAGAAACGATGACAGAATTTTATGAGACTGTCGAAAGGATGAGCCAACACCTATGATGTGTGACTTCGATCTCAATAATTTCAACTCATGCATCATGCTTTCGTTATCAATATCCATCCTGGCAGTCCGAGAAGTCTATTGAAAAGTAAGCCCAGTTCCCTTTTCAAAGGAAATACAAGAGGTAAAATCCTTACAGAGGGAGACTGCTACCTGAAGTGGAGACTATATCTTATAAGTCTCAGTCCCAAAACTAAACTCCTTCTTATAAGTAACCCTGACTAATCAATTTTCACCGCTTCATTAGGCCCTCCTAAAAACAATGTCAAACTTAAAACAGATCCAGTACTGTCATTATTAATACGGCCAGATATCAGTCTTTTTCAAGTAGTTCAGTATGGCGCTTAATCAGATGAGTCGTATCTTGTAAGCTCGTGTAAGAAAGTTGACCATCTTCTAAATAGCCTGATAGGTAATTGATATCTGATAGCTCAATCGTACTACTCTCAGCTGTTACAAACACAGAGTCAAGCTCTAATTCCTTTGCATTAAAAACAGACTGAACATCAAGCTTAGCTATTAGCTTAGTCACAGCACCAGTCACATTCATTTTAGAATGGTAACTGGCATTGATACGCAGTTCCTTTGATTCCACATTTAAGTGTACTAAATTATAGGCGTAACTATTAATTTCTACACGAGAATAGTGGTGTGTGCTTGACCTTAATAGATTTAGCGTAAATTCCTTTTTGCTATATCTTGGTTCTATAAGATGGATGTTTAATTCACTATATTGAGCTACACCTATGCTAAATTTTAAATCCACACTTGGTACTACATCTACGTATTCCTCTAATAATCCACAACTCATCCAGAGTTGCATCGTATTCAATGGGTCAAAATTAATGCAATCGCTTAATTCTCGAATGATATTTTCATCTCCCTCAATAAATATATCGTTGGAGTTTGGGTCAAAATAATATTCATAGTCTGTATCAAGAAGCATTACATTTTCACCGAGTACACCTAACTTTTTACGGACTATTTCACCGCTACCATCAAGTATATTTGGTTCTACTTTAACCATATGGGATTTGACAGTAGCCAGCACACCTGTAGCCATTACAAGTATGAAGATGATCGCGATAAGAAGTAATTTATTTGATGTCTTCATGATTTCTTATTGTCTGATTGGTATGATGTAAATAAGCGCTGTAATTCCTTAAAATCCACCTTCAGCAGCTCCATCCTTTTAAAAAAATCTGGCACCTCTTCTTCTAAGAAATTATTCTTTTCTAATTCTTGAATTCTGATGGGTGCGTCATCGGCTATAAAAAACCCAATGCCCCGCTTATTGAAAATGATACCTTTCTCTTGTAGGTGAGTGTAAGTGCGCATGATCGTATTAGGATTGACTTCTACGACTGAGGCATACTCTCTTACTGAGAATATCTTATCCCCCACCTTCCAATCTCCCTTCAATATATGTTCACAAATCACATCAGCGATTTGCATGTATATTGTTTGCTTCTTTTTAAATTCCATCAGGCCTCCTTTTCCTTAATTTTAAAATAGCTGATTGCCCATAAAAACGGCATGGCTAACAGACAAAATATAACAGCCCAATTTTCAATGAAATCGTCCATCTTAAGCTTAAATTCTGAATCCAACTGATAGAATGTCATTTCTTCAGACGGGCTAAATAGACCATCAAAGTAATTCCAAAAAATAATCCTATAAATAAGTGAGAAAAGAGCAAAGCAGAAAACGGTAATGACAGCCCCGGAGATGATTATTTTTGGGATGGGATGCTGGTTGATGACCGAAGCCAATAACAAAGTAACCCCATGAATCACAGTATACGCAAATAAGATATATCCAATATTCAGAAAATCCAGATCTGCAAACGATATAAAAATCACATCAAACATATTCTCAATTAGACTAGAGAATATAAAATAGCCTGCACAAAATATAATGAACGACACCAAAGCATAAAAAGGAAGCGTATATAGCCATCGGCTAAAAAATTTCTCGAAGTGACTCGCTGGCAGACTTAGATATTGGATACGCAGAGGATGACTCCTATACGATTTAAATGCAGAGGAAGTAAAGAAAAAACCACCTATAATAAGTAAAAAAACATATACAATTTCTCCAGCCTCTTCTGGTACATTTGGATTATCTTCATCAGCGACCATCCACATCAATAAGCCAGTCAGAATAAATAGTGCAACGACTCCAAAAAGAATAAGCTTTCGAGAAAGCAATACATCCCGCCTCACTAAATTGATAAATCTCGATAGTTTAAATTCCATGATAAGGGATTAAAAATGACTGTTGATTAAATCTCTATTCTCCATAAAGGCATTAAATAAAATTTCTAATTCTACATCAGTGACCTCTTGCTCAGGATTAGGTAGTATGTGTACATATCCACCCGTGACCATTTCACTATAGATGGAATTCTGAATCCTTTCATTAGAGAGAGATCTGACAAACATTAATTTATTTTCTACATCAATCAGGTCATTTCTGAAAATAATTTTACCGTCGTCAATGATAATGACTGATTCTATCAGTTGACTTAAGTCCCTGATCTGATGTGTAGATATAATGACCACCTGATGCTCTGAAAAACTAGAGGCCATTACTTTTCTAAACTGGCTCTTAGAGGGTATGTCTAAACCATTCGTCGGTTCATCCAGTAGGATGTACTTAGCATTGGTCGCCAGACCAAAAGCGATTAAGAACTTCTTTTTCTGCCCAAATGATAATTGATCCAGCCCCTGACCTAAGGGCACTTCAAATATCTCTGTGATACTGTAAAACTTAGCCTCGTCAAAGGACTTATAAAAGACACTGTAGATACTCAAGTAAAGAGAGGCACTAATATCTGGCAACTGATAATCCTCAGACAGAAAAAAGATATCTTCCAGCATGGCGGGCTTACGATCGACAGGATTATATTCATTCAGTCGTATGCTTCCAAGCTTAGGAAATATAACACCAGACAGCAACTTTAAGAGAGAAGACTTACCAGTACCATTTTTACCCAGCAGGCCATAGATCTTACCTGGCTCGATCTGCAAATCCATGCCGTCAAACAGCTTTTTCTTCTTGTCATAAGAGAAGTGAAGATTGTGTATTGATATCATTTGCTTACTGTATTAGTATAATAGTACACCAAAACTATAAAACAATTCTTGATATTGCAAATTAATCGCAAAAAAACTTTGACAGTCCATCACTCGCTTCACTCCGTCCAAGATCTATCCATTATCCTGCATTAGATCGTATCTTTGCCTCGAATGAAATTTCAAGACTACGACATAGATGATAAAGTGAAGCGAGGCTTAGAAGAACTCGACTTCAAACGTCCCACTGATATACAGTATAAGTCTATTCCCAATATCCTAGACGGAGAAGACCTGCTGGCCATTGCTCACACAGGTACAGGTAAGACTGCTGCCTTTGGCATCCCTATGATTCACCTGATCTACCAGAGAAAAGAAGCACAGCGCCGATACTCAGGCGTCCAGGCTCTGATCATGGTCCCCACACATGAGCTAGCACTACAGATCAAGTCAGTATTCGATAAAATAGCAAAATATACCTCTGTCAAGACCTTGGCACTGATCGGAGGTGTCGACCAAGAGCCACAGATAGAAGCACTGACCAAAGGAGTGGATATCGTTGTAGCCACCCCGGGACGCATGTTTGACCTAATCAGCCAGGGACATCTCCAGACCCACAGAATAGAGATCCTCGTCCTAGATGAAGCAGACCACATGCTGGATCTGGGATTCAAAGATGACATCATAGACATCTTGTACAAGCTACCAAAGCGGAGGCAGACTCTCTTCTTCTCTGCGACCATCAATAAACAAATCAAGAAGACGGCCTACAATATCGTAAAACGGGGCGCCATCAGAATACAACTATCGACGAGTGATCCTGTGGCAAAGAACATAGAGCACTTTGTCCTTTTCGTGCATATGGATCACAAGCGATTCTTTTTAGAGCGTGTCATGATGGAAAATCCAGAACAAAAGGTGCTGGCATTCGTGCGCACTAAGGTCAGAGCTGAGCGGGTATCTAAAGCGATGGCAAGAGTCGAGATTCCCTCACTGACCATACATGGTGACAAGACTCAAGAAGAGCGGGTCGAGGTATTAGACCAGTTCAGGACTGGCGATGTGAGGCTGCTCATCGGTACGGATATAGCTGCTCGTGGCATCGACATCCCGGACATCGGAATTGTGATCAATTATGATCTACCCGACGAATCAGAAAACTATGTACACAGAGTCGGACGTACCGGTCGAGGAAAGAACAGGGGTCACGCCTACTCCTTCTGTGCTCCAGAGGAAGAGGCCATCTTAGATGACATCCAGGAATTCTTAGAGAAGGAGATCACAGTGCTCAAAGTAGATGATGAAGAATACCATGACACACTCCAGATCGAGCGCGATCGGACGAATGACTACATGTCCCTCATAGAAGAAATCCAAGACTTAGAAGCCAGCAAGAAGAAAAACTACAAATGGAAAAAGAAAAAATGAATCAGATCACATGATCTCCTTCAGTGCAGATAGGAGCATATTGACATGATTCTTATCGCAGCTGTGTCCCATCAGACCGATACGCCATAGCTTACCTGCAAAATCTCCCAGGCCACCCCCAACTTCGATATTGTATTCATGGAGCAGCTGCTTCCTCAGGGGCAACTCCTCTACCCCATCAGGCAGATACACTGCATTCAGCATGGGTAAGCGATATGCCTCATCTACCAGATAGGTGAAGCCCAGATCTTGCAGTCCATCTCTCAGGTGCTCATGAGTCTCTTGGTGACGCTGGAATCTCGCTTCCAGCCCCTCTTCTAATACCAATCTGTAAGCCTCTCTCAAAGCAAAGATTTGTGAAATGGGGGCCGTATGGTGATAAGCACGCTTCGCTCCTGCCCAATAATTTTTGACCAAACTCAGGTCCAAAAACCAGCTTTGCACCTTCGTCTTTCTGGCATCCAATACCTCCACTGCACGATCGCTAAATGACACTGGAGATAGTCCAGGCGGTGCGCTAAGGCACTTCTGGGTGCCTGTGTATATCGCATCTATACCCCAGTCATCGACTCTCAGGTCTATCCCACAGTAGGAAGTCACAGCGTCGACGACAAAGAGCGAACCCTTGTCCCTGACCATCTGACCGATCTCTTCCAGTGGCTGCCTGACGCCTGTAGAGGTTTCGGCATGTACGATGGCTACGAGTTTGGGATTGCAATTTTCCAATACTTTTTTCACTGCAGCAGGATCCACAGGCTTACCCCACTCCTGCACGACCTTATGGACAGTGGCGCCAGCCCGATCAGCGATATCCGCCATGCGCCCTCCGAAGACACCATGCTGGCAGATGACGACCTCATCACCCGGCTCGATGAGATTCACTAAGCAGGTCTCCATACCAGCACTCCCAGGAGCCGATACGACGAAGGACAGCTTATTCTGAGTCTGAAAGGTGGCTTGGACCATCTGCTTCACCTCATCCATGATATCCACGAACTCTGGATCCAAGTGACCTATCATATGGGTCGACAGGGCCTTATAGACTCGCGGATGCATATCGCTGGGCCCTGGGCCGAGCAAAATTCGAGGACTAGTATCCAAACTTTTATAACTCATATGATTATAATTAAAAGGCAAAATGCCATTCTGCACGTAGCCAAGGTCTTTAGATTCATCTACGTGTAAAATATCATTTACTTAGCCAAGGGTGAAATCTAATCAAAAGTATTTAAACTCGCATTTACGATAAAATCACTATTTATGATGATGTCTGCGATTGTTGAATTAGATACTTTTGAGATCTACAACAACCACTAAAAAATCAATGATTATGACTTCCATCGTAAAGAATTTATTCCTATCAGCTGTAACACTAACACTTACATCACTGGCACTGACCTCCTGCGGTCCGAGCATCCCAGGCCTTGATGACGACTTTGGCTGCCTCAGCACCATAGAAGAATGGCAAGGAGCTACAGAACAATATTTAGCGTCCATCCAAGCAATATCTGCAAGCGGAGAAGAAGTGAGTCAGGCAGACTGTGACCAATTCAAATCAAGCTCGAGAGCTTACCTTGGCGCTCTGGAAAGTTACATCGACTGTGCTAATATCCAAAGCTTAGTCAGCAGTGCAGAACTGGATCAATTCAGAAAAGAACTGCGCGAGGCAGAAGCTGAAATAGAAAGCAGCGACTGTAATTAGTCACAGACAATCGAAGACTTAGCTCTTCGAAGACTGGTCTACTAAAACGTGCTTCTGCTGCCTCAATTCCAAGTCATACTTAGCGATGATGAATAAAGCGACAAAAAAGAAGGAGCCCACTTTCAATGACTCGATCATGTCATTAATCAGATTCATGAGGAGGATCATGATCAGTAATACTGTGCCTGCTAATATCAGCCGCCTTTTAAATCCACCATACTGGTGGTACAAGGCTTCACCTCGGATCAACGCATAGAGGCACAGGAACACAAAGATGAGAAAGCCAAAGACACCTTGCTCTACCAAGACCAGCAAAAAATAATTATGAATGGTAGACTTGTCAGGATTATGGCTGACGTAGGTGCTAAACATGGATAGAGTGTAGGCCTCATATGCGGTGTAGAACGTTCCTGGGCCAAAGCCCGTCAAAGGCCTATCCTGCACCATATAGCCTCCCGCTACCCAGCGATGCGCCCGCTCCATGGTGGAGATGTCCTCGCCCTTAGCCGTGGCCTCTATCAGGTTATCAAAACGCTGGTGAGAAATGGTCCGTTCGTAGTCAGGCGCATAGCTTATGAATTCATTATCCTGTACCAAATGCCATGCGAATACCGCTACTCCAATCATGCCGACAGCCAAGACTGGCTTCATCAATCTGAAATGGATAACCAGACTGGAGGCGGCACCTAAGATCAGTGCGATCATAGCCGCTCTGGTATAAGAGAAAAATATAGACACGACTAAAAACAATCCAAGAGCATATAAGCATATTTTAGCCACACCTGTCAGTGACTTAGATCTAAGGTATACCCAATAAAACGGCATCATCACTAAAATCATCCCTGCATAATTCACATGATTGCGGAAGACTGGATGGGCGGCCCGATTGATCTCCTGAAACGAAAATCCAGAGGGAGCGTGATTTGCCCAGACATAGACGCAGGCGATGGTGATAGATATAAGTAGTATCCTAATCCAGATTAGCAGTTGCTTTTCGCTTTTTAAAAACCAAAATGGTAGTGCATAAAAGGGCACGATAAACCAGAGTTTAGCCAGAATGAATTTAACTGATCGGGTCACATCAGTAGAATAAAGAGACGAAAACATGATCCACACGACATGCAGTAAGAGCAGTAGGCTGATGGGATTCAGCACATACCAGCTGGGAATGTCCCGCGCTCGGGCAAGAGCCACTCCGATACCGATGCCAGTGAATAATATCATGAGCAACTCTGTGGGAATATCAATGCCCAGACCATTAGGCAGATTGTACTCCACTGTAAATGGCAGTACTGCGAATAATAAATAATAGATACGGGAAAGATCCTGACAAAGTAACGCAACAAAGAGAATGCCTATGGGCATCAGTCCAATGACAAGCAGGTCAAAATAGATAGCTAAAAATATACAGACTAAGACCAATGCAGAAAATGCATAGAACCGAGAACCGTCATCTTGATGCCCCGCTGCTACCCTCATTTTTTCAGAAAGCTCCAATCATATGACTTCATCATCTCTACCAGAAAGGCATACAGCGCACTCAGGGCAAAAGCCAGTAGTGTAGCCCCTATCACATAGAGTGATCTCTTAGGCCTCGACTTAGTCAGCGGTAGCTCTGCAGCTTCTACGATGTGGATCGATGGCACCACTGACTCATAGCTGGAGGCCAACTGTCGCAGCCGCTCTTTATCTATACTAAGCTGTCTGGTGATCGCGAGCTGCTGTCGGTCCAAACTATATGCTTGATTATAGCCCGTATTGAATTGATTTATTTTAGTGGTGACAGAGCTGAGCTGCTTTTGATAATGATCTCGCAGACTCTTATAGTAGCTGACTGAATCTGATGCCGTACTGAGATAACTCTGATACTTGGAGTCTACCAGACCGTACTTAGCTGATAGTTCTGATTCTTGCCCCAGTAATATTTCGGCCTGATTGATCAGGTCAAAAATGCCATACTTCTGCTTCGTGAGCTTCAGTGAGTCTGCTATTTCTAACAGTTTAAGCTCGCTCTGCTGTATTTTCTGGCTGTAGGTCTGTAGCAGATCTTGCTGGCTGCTCTTGACACTGCGCGCTGCTAGGTCATTGATGTAGGCCGTAGCATCCTGCACCATGCGCTGTGCTAAGACTGGATCCTGATCTTCTATGGATAGCTGGATCGCGTCGTACTTCGTCTTTTGTACCGTCATCAGCTTGGACAGCTTCTGTCTAATCTTATAAGCCGCCTTCTGGCCTGTCGAGTCGATATCATAATGATCATAGAGATCATACTTGCCGATTAGGTATTGTTTTAGTTGGCTGGAATTAAGCAGTGTCAGCAGCCTGTCAATATCCCGATCTGTGCCATAATAATCGACCTCTCTCTCATTATCCCCAATGGGCTGCGGCTTAGCCAGATCCTGACTCGCTGCATAGAAGACAGAGCTAGACTGATAGTAGTCTGAGAGTAGCAGGCAGGCCACTATACTGACCACAGCCGCGAGGACAGTGACCGCCAGTATGCGCTTACGCCAGCTCCATAGAATCTCTATCAAGTACAGGAGGCTCTTATCAGCTGATTGTGGCTCTTCCATTAGGCTAAAATAGTGCAATTACAATACCAAACAATCTAAAAAAGCAGATCTCAAGCATACTGTCCGCTCCTCCCTGATATAATCACAGCAACAACTCCGAGCTCCATGCTTCACAGCCATACATCAGACACCATAGAGCACTATTCCACAGAGTATATAAATGCGCACCAAACAAACATATTGAGGCACAATCACAAACAGTACATACATATGTACCATACACACATACGTACTATCATTCATAGTACATACATACGTACCATACATACTTGCGTCCTATACATAATAATACATACCTTTGTATGGTACACACAAGCGTACTACTATGATACAAGTGGGCAAACCAGTGAGAGGCACGGCCTTCGTCGGAAGAGAAAAAGAGATCAAAGAAATCTTGAACTATATAGAGATCGGCCAGAGCATCGTCATCATAGCACCTAGGAGGTTCGGCAAGACCTCCCTCGTCACGGAGGTACTCAGAAGATTAAAAACTAAAAAGAAATACACTGGCTTCATCGACGTCTTCGAACATTCTACCGTCACTGAGCTGACACGCTCCATCATCGCAGAAGTATTAGAGAATCACGGATTGAAGAAGCTATACCAGCAGACAAAAGGCAGCATCACTGCCCTGCTAAAAAACATCAAACTCAAAGCCGTTGTAGAAGATTTCGAATTCTTAGTGGGCCTCGAGGATGACAGCATCGACCAATGGACGAACTTCTCCCAATCCATCGACTTCATCGATGACTTCGCAGAGAGACATGACAAGGATTTATGTTTTGCTTTCGATGAATATGGAGACATTCTAAAATTTGACAAGGCTGATGCCATCATCAAGCTGATGAGGGCTAAGATCCAGAAGCAGCAGAAAGCCGTCTATATCTTCAGCGGCAGCTATGAGTCAGTGATGGAGACCCTCTTCACCAATAACAAGAGCCCCTTCTACCGATTAGCTAAGATCATTCACATCAGCTACCTCCCCTTTTCTGATCTGCGACGCTACATGGTAAAAATGCTGAAAGGCGCTGAGATAGACTACGACATCAAGCTGATAGAAGACAGCATCGACTTCCTCAAGGGCCACCCCTACTACTGCCAGCTCGCCCTGCAGCAGATCTACCTCTACCACCTGACCCAGGGTAAAGCCCCCACGATCCACGGACTGATCGACATCATCACCCAGAGCGAACGTGGCTACTTAGTCAAAACCTGGGAAGACACCTCCAGCAATAAGGAAGCAGTCTTGGTCCTGAAGCATCTATCCACCGAATCCACAGGAGTCTATGCCATGGCCAGCAGAGAAAAGATTAACGCCAGTAGGACACTTAAAAAACTAGAAGGTGCAGGCATCATCTACCAAGAGAAAAGCGCATACTACTATTATGATCCTGTATTCCAATATTGGGTAGCGAATACAATTAAATAAGGTATCATGACAGACAGGATTAAATCTTTGGATATCGTTATAATTGGACAAACAATCCAGAATCTTGCGTCTTAAAATTAGAGTTTAAATAAGTCTATTGAGACTAATTTGAGTTATCCAAAATCATCTAAAAAGACAAGACACCAAATACAATGGAAAAGAAAGAAGAGATATGGAGTCTGTTTAGAAGAAAGTAGAATCGTTCATGAACTGATGCAGTGAGCAAAATCCATTCATACAAATATCATAGGATCAGAAAGCTATAATAAAATAAAGTGGATACTGTGATCAAACTGGTCGAAAACAGCATCCACTTAATAAGGTCGTATCCAAAATAGATACCTGATATATTTTACGCAAATTAGCTATCAGAATGCTCTGAATGCTATTTATTGTAATGAATGCTTAGTTTAAAGCTATTTCACCACAACCTATTCTTGGTCCAGCAGCACCTGATGGCTGTGAGGTAAAATCATCTGGTCCTGCATGAATAATGATAGCCTTACCAATGACTCTTTTATTCGCATCAGTACAGCTCAGGCACCATAAGCTTGTTTCTCTTTCAATAGTGGCATTACCGTCGCTTCCTGCGTTAAGGTTTCCAATATCTCCAATGTGGAATGAGCTACTCTCCCATTCTCCATGATCTACTTCTGTTGGGTTCCAATGACCACCTGCAGAAGTGCCATCAGCTGCACTGCAATCACCGACTGCGTGAATATGAATGGCATGCATACCCTCTGTCAAATTACGTATGTCTGCTTTCATCTTAACCACTCCGTTCTCTTCAGTAAACTCGATAGTCCCAGTAATACCGCTATCATTTTTAGCTTGAATCGTAGCAGTGGCTGTCACTGCATCATCATCACTTCCACAACTGGAAAAAATCAGTGCTGAAAAGCAAAATAACGGTAATAAAAAATTAATAATTCTCATTTTTGTGTTTTAGTAAAAGGATGCAAAAGTATACTTAATCTGTTCCTTTACTATTTAAATACGTGATATATAAAGTTAAAGTTATGAGCGCCAAATTTCGCGTGGTGGCGGCACCAATATATTAATTCAGATAAAATATTCTACACAAATTGACATTATATATCGGCATGCCTCGTTTGTCCATTATTCATTAATTTTTAATTCAAAATGTAAAGTACATGATGAATCTGAATCAGGAATATAAAGTTACATGAGACAAAATTAACCACTTATAATACCGTATAAAGAAGTACTATTCAATAAATAAAATTCTTGCTCTAAACTTCCATAAAGCCAATAAATGAATGATCCTAAAACACTCATTGGACCTATCTAAAATAAAAAGAGCGAATCATGACAGACACGATTCACTCTTTTGAGGTCTTTTTTTTTAAAAAATTGAATTAACGCGTCACGGTGAACTGCTTCGCGATGCGATTCATCCCATCTACTTTGACAGATAGGGTGTAGATGCCAGCGCTGTAGGCCCTCACGTCAAAATCAATGACATCTTTTGATAAGGCCTGAATCCCACGTCGGTCCAGCAGCTGCCCACTCAGATCATAGATACTGAGGTCCGCTGACTTACCATCCATATCCATCAGGTCGACATTCAATATGTCAGTTGTAGGATTAGGATAGAGAGATAAATTAGCTCGGTCTACATCGATAAATGTACCAATCAAGTCAATACCACTGGCAGCTAAACCAGACTGCACTGGCAGCTTTGTATCAGCTGTGATGACCTGCCCTTTGACCGTGAGGTAGGTTATGCCCGTCTCCACATTAGCGAAGATCGTGACTCGCTTGGACTGCTGCCCAGACTTGCCTTTAGAGTCAAAGCGCACGACCAGCTCCGCAGTCTCACCTGGAGCTACAGGAGCCTTGGGCCAGCTTGGCACGGTACAGCCACAGCTGCCTTTGACAGAACTGATGATCAGAGGCTCGTCCCCAGTATTGATGAATTTAAATACTGTCTGCACTTTCTCTCCCTGCATGATATCGCCGTAATTAAATACGGTGTGCTCGAACTGTATATCAGTGAGCAGGGACGTAACGGCTGGTAGCGCTGTATCAGCTTGAGAAGATGAGGATATCAGCATCTGCGCCGAGGCCGCCTGCAGTGTCATTACTAACAAGCAAAAAAGTAAACTATGTTTTAGCATCATGTAAATATTTAGATGGGTGATGAATGGACAGCTGGACATCATCCAGTGCCTGATAAAGCTGTGATTGGTACATATCTTTTTATAGACCAACCCTTTGGTGCATTACATGTAATATGCTTGAAGTTATAGCTGATTCACAGTTATTCCTATTCTATCTGGACCATTAGCAAATCGTTTGCATTTCATTATGACTTGCATCATCGCCCCTCATTTGATGAGCTGGCAGTCACTCTTTTTGACCATTCGTCAGTACATCATTACCCAAGTGCCGATCATCTACATTCATATACCAGCCTAGCTGCTCTACTAGCTTCAGTGAGCCAAATCGTCTGTATCCCACATGATAAATGTATTCTCCGTCATTCTTTGATTCGTCATGGTAGAACTGAGATATCTCCAGCGCATAGGTCTCGGGGTTAAAATAAAAATACCACCGATCATCACCAACCTCAGGATCATAATCAACCCTCATGCGATAATAAGACTCGCCTTTAAAAGTAGTGCGAACCACTCGGGGATGTAGATGAGTACCAGGATCCCTGAGCTTCATGGGCAGTCCATAGAGATATAGATAATAGCTCTGGTACATCTTAGGCCGATCGGCATTGATACGATATTTCTCCTTGAGCTCATCTGATATGTCCTGACTGCCAGCGAATGAATAATCAGATGCATCTCCATCCACGGTATAGAGAAGTGTGCCCTCTGTCTGTTCTGATCGAAAGCTGAATCGTGCTTCGGGCCGATTGATATAAATGTGCCGATATCGCAAAGATCCATCTGGTCTCTTTTGGGATATGATCAATGAATCAGCAAAGTCAGTCCATTCGTCTTGCGGGTCATGAAAGCTGATGCTGCGCTGCAATAACTCTTCTGGAGTGATCACTTGTCCCAAGCCCAGCTGCCAAGAACAACAAAGGAGAACTGTGTAGATTGATATTTTGACAGCGAACATTGAGCATAAATATTGGTTCATGATAAAGATAAGATATCAAATGATCAATCTACATCAATCACAGATCAGCTCATGCAATTAAATCCTAAAACCAGACAAATGAATCCTGTTTCAAAAAAGTCCGAAGGCAAACTCTCCCGATCATTCCTTAGCTTCACGATATGGCTGTAATCGACTTCACTGACAAAGGACTGTATCTCTCTAAGGCAAATGTCTACATCGATCCTTGGAAGCCTGTGGATCATGCCATCATCACCCACGGCCACTCAGACCACGCCAGATGGGGGCACCAATCTTATGCCTGTGTCAAGAGCTCCGCTCCCATACTGAAGCATCGGCTGGGATCGATCAAGCTCACAGCCTATGAGTACGGTGAGCGCTTCAGCGTCAATGGGGTCAACTTCAGCTTCCACCCCGCTGGACACATCATCGGCTCCGCCCAAGTCAGAGTGGAGCAGGATGGCGAGATATGGGTCGTCACGGGTGACTATAAGCTGGAGGATGATGGCATCTCTGAGCCATACGAGCAGCTGCAATGCCACCACTTTATTACAGAGAGTACCTTCGGCCTGCCCATATACACCTGGGAAGACCAGCAGAAGACCTACGATGATATCAATGCCTGGTGGGCTCAGAATCAGGCAGAGAAAAAGGCGACAGTCCTCACCGCATACTCACTAGGCAAGGCACAGCGCATCTTACATAATATTAATGCGGATATGGGACCGATCTATACACATGGAGCCATCTGGAATATGAATGACGCCCTGCAGCAGCACGGTATCAAGCTCCCTCACACCGATAAAGTGAGCGTATCCCAAAAGCCGAAAGACTTCGAAAATGCACTCATCCTCTGCCCACCAGCAGCCACTGGCTCAGCCTGGATGAAGCGCTTCAAATCAGCCTCCATCGGTGTGGCCTCAGGCTGGATGGCCCTCAGGGGCGCCCGCAGAAGAAGAGGGGCTGATCGAGGCTTCATTTTGTCTGATCACTGTGACTGGCCCTCGCTCAATCAAGCTGTGAAAGACACAGGAGCAGAATACATCTACCCCACTCATGGCTACACGGACATCTACTCCAAGTGGCTGAATGAACAAGGCTATACCGCCCGACCAGTAGAGACAGCCTTCGTCGGCGAATCACTAGAAGCAGAGACCCCAACATCGTGAAAGACTTTTCGACCCTCTTCATATCACTCGATCAAACGACGAAGACGACGACCAAGATTAAAGCCTTGGTGACCTTCTTCACAGAAGCGTCCGACCAGGACAAACTCTGGGCCATAGCCCTATTCACTCACAAGCGACCCAAGCGCACCGTGAATACCACTCTATTGCGAACCTGGGCGGCTGATCTAGCACAGATCCCTCTCTGGCTCTTTGAGGAGACCTACCACATCGTAGGTGATCTGGCAGAGACCATCGCTAAGATCATCCCAGATGCTGATACTACGGATGAGAGAGACCTCTCAGCATGGATCAGCTACATCATGGATCTGAAGGATAAAGACGAAGCAGTAAAAAAAGAACAGATCCTCTATGCCTGGAGTGTGCTGAATGCGGAAGAAAGATTTCTTTTCAATAAGCTGATCACGGGCGGCTTCAGAGTCGGGGTATCACAGAAATCGATCACCAAGGCACTGGCCAAATACAACGGCCAAGATGAAAATACCATCGCCCACAGACTGATGGGCAACTGGGATCCGCTCAGCGTCAGCTTCGAAGACCTCATCATGGCAGAGAATCCGCTGGATGACCTCTCTAAGCCTTATCCTTTCTATTTGGCTTATGCGCTGGAACAAAACCCCAGTGATCTCGGAGCCATCACAGACTGGGCGGCTGAATGGAAGTGGGACGGTATCAGAGGGCAGCTGATCAAACGGCAAGGCAATCTATTCCTGTGGTCCAGAGGAGAAGAACTCGTGACAGATAAATATCCCGAACTAGCAGAGCTGGCTGCGGCCCCAACAAAAGACTTTGTGATCGACGGAGAAATACTAGCCTACAAGGATGGTATCCCCATGAACTTCCAAGCACTGCAAAAACGGATCGGCAGAAAGACCGTCAGTAAAAAACTCATGGCTGAAGTACCCGTGATCATCATGGCCTATGACCTACTGGAGTATGACGGTGAGGATATCAGAGCTAAGACTTACCAAGAGCGGCGCGCACTGCTCTATGCACTGATCAATGATATGCCCCTCTATGATCACATCCTAAAAGTATCAGACGAAGTGAACTGTGCTGACTGGAGTGAGCTGGCCGCACTCAGAGAGACCTCCCGATCCAGACACGCGGAGGGCTTCATGCTGAAGCTGAAGGACTCCAGCTATAAGACAGGCAGGAAGAAAGGTGAATGGTGGAAATGGAAAGTGGATCCTCTGACCATCGATGCGGTAATGATCTACGCCATGAGAGGCCACGGACGCAGAGCCAATCTATATACAGACTTCACTTTCGCTGTCTGGGATGGTGAGGCATTAGTGCCCTTCACCAAGGCCTACTCCGGGCTGACGGATGTAGAGTTTAAGGAGGTCACCCAATTCGTCAAGAAAAATACGACTGATAAATTTGGTCCCGTACGAGCCGTGAAGCCAGAATTAGTCTTTGAGATCGCTTTTGAAGGGATCAATGAGTCAAAAAGACATAAGTCTGGAATCGCCCTCAGATTCCCCAGAATCAAGCACTGGCGGAGGGATAAGCCCGCTTCTGAAGCCAATACGATAGGCGATTTAAAAAGTTTATTAAAAACATATTAGTTTATTTTGCAATATGTAAATCTTTGTTTTACATTTGAGCATCCTAATAAACAAACTGGAATTATAAATAATCCCAGTCCTTTTGCCCCAACTCCAGTAGACTATCAGCATAATAGATTTTTAGAAAAATTTGAATGTATCATTACAGCATGGTGCGGTGCACCATCTTGATGGTAGTGTCATATATATGAGGCTATCTCAAAAACCGATTTAAATAAGTCATCACTGTATAGAAGTTGGTGAGTACTCGTCCCAACGGGCACCAACTTCTTGCAAGATGCAAGCTGCATTTTTTACATTCTTTTATCATATAAGTTCTCATGTCGATGGTTTGTACTTCAACCCACCAGTCATCGCTTGCGGATATTTTTTTTCTAACCGTTTCTCGCAAGAGAGCATGATAATAGAGTTGCAGGCAGATCCCACAACCGACAAGATTTTGCCATTAGGTCGACTGACTTAGCGCAGTATAAGATGGTTACTTTCAGAGTAGCCATCTTATCGCTGCCTTTTATTTTCAAAACACTAAGACGTTTTTTACTATAGTCCTTCCGAATTTATTTCGAAATCTGGCTGCGAGAGAAGCTTATGGCAGAGTCCCGTTTTTTTTCAACTACATATATTGCAAGCCCGCTATGCCAGATCCTGAATCAGAGTTCAGGATGACGAAATAACCCTCTCGTTCTTTTTACTATTTTTATACAAATCAATGCCATCAACCATGCAGAGCCGTCAGGTCAGCTACATTCTTGTACTTTTCATCATTAGTTTCTTCATGCCCGCTTGCCAGAAACTGCCCACTGACAACACGCCTGAAATACTGATCAAAAATGTGAATGTCATCCCTATGAGTCAGCTGAAGATCCTCAGAAATCAGGATGTCATCATCAGACATAATAAGATACATCGCATCGGGAAGCATCAGGCAGGCAAAAATACAGAGCTCATAGATGGCACTGACAAATACCTCATACCCGGACTCTCAGAGATGCATGCTCACATACCCACTCCAGTAGATGGCAGCGATGATATCGTCCGTGAGACATTGTTCTTGTACCTATCCCAAGGCATCACCACCATCCGCGGTATGCTGGGCCAAGCCTATCACTTAGAACTAAAAAAACTGATCGATCAAGATCAGCTCTTAGCTCCTCGGGTCTACACCTCCAGCCCATCCATGAATGGCAATACTATACCGACACCAGAGGAGGCTGAAGCTAAGGTCAGACAATACAAAGCCGATGGATATGACTTCTTAAAAATACATCCAGGCATTACTGCTGCCACATGGGATGCTCTAGAGGCCACTGCTAAGGAAGTAGACATGGATTTCGCAGGCCACGTGCCCGTAGAAGTAGGCTTACACAAAGCCATTGATGCAGGCTACCGCACGGTGGATCATCTTGACGGATTCATGGAAGCACTGGTCCCTCCGAGCTCCACCACGGATCCGCTTCAGACCAGCTTCTTTGGCTACCATCTAGTAGACGAGGTGGATCCTGACATGATCACAGCCGTAGTGCAAAAAATGAAAGCAGCTGGTGTGGCAGTCGTGCCGACTCATACCCTCTTCACCAGATGGTTTTCACCTGCAGATCCGGCGGTACAAGCGAACGAATCTGAGATGAAATACATGTCCCCTAAGACGAGATACTCCTGGGTACAAAGTAAAAGCAGAATCACCACCGACAGCACATACACAGGTGCTGGCTGGAAAAAATACACTGCCATTAGAGACCAGATACTAAAAGAAATTTATGAGCAAGACGTCACCATACTCTTAGGCAGCGATGCTCCACAGGTATTCAATGTATCAGGCTTCTCCATCCACCATGAGATGCAGGATATGTCAGATGCAGGCATGTCCAATTTTGATATTTTAAAATCAGGGACGAGCAGTGTCGCAGCATTTTTTGGTACAGCTGATCATCGCGGTAGTATCTCTGTCGGTAGTGACGCAGATCTCGTCTTACTGAATGATAATCCGCTGACAGATATCCGACATGCGCAACAAATCGCTGCCGTATTCATTAATGGTAAGATGATCACTGCTGACGAGATCGCCAGCAAATTACAGACCATTGCAGAAAAGTACAGATCTGAAGAGTAGGAAAGCAAACCAATTGACCGACAAACAACTGATTGCGAAAGCACAGACATGGTTTTCTGAAAATGAATGGACGGCATTCCCCTTCCAAATTCAAGCGTGGCAGGCCTATTTAAAAGGCGCCTATGGTCTGGTGAATGCGCCTACAGGTAGTGGCAAAACGCTCTCACTCATTGTCGGCATCCTCTTAGAAAATCTCAGGTCAGGCGAAGATACTGACGGTAAGCTGCAGGCCATCTGGATCGCTCCCATCCGCGCACTCACCAAAGAAATCAAACTGGCCACAGATAGAGCCATCAAAGGGCTGGGCATGGACTGGCGTGTAGAGATCCGCTCTGGCGACACGAAGCCTACCCAGCGTAAAAAACAACTGGAGCATCCACCAGAGATACTGATCATCACGCCTGAGAGCATCCATGTGATTATGGCGACACGAGGCTACCTGGACTTCTTCTCTCACCTGAAAGCGGTCGTCGTGGATGAGTGGCACGAGCTGGTAGGGAGTAAGCGCGGGGTGCAGGTGGAGCTGGCGCTGTCCAGATTTAAGAGCCTCGCACCTGAGCTCAGGGTGTGGGGCATCTCAGCCACCATCGCTAATCTGGAGGAAGCTGCTGATGTCCTTTTTGGCAGCCAGGCCAGCGCTGGCTATGAGATTATCAAATCCAAGAAGGATAAGCGCATCGCGGTAGAGTCAGTCATCCCTGATGAAATAGAGAAGTATCCTTGGGCAGGACACCTGGGCATTAAGCTGCTGGATAAAGTACTACCCATCATCCACAAGAGCAGCACCACCCTCATCTTTACCAATACCAGGGCCATGTGCGAGATCTGGTACCAGAAGATTCTGGATGCGCAGCCCGATCTGGCGGGCATCATTGCCATGCACCATGGATCGATCAGCCGAGAGCTACGGGACTGGGTGGAGGATGCCCTGCATGATGAGCGGCTGAAGGCCGTGGTCTGTACCTCCAGTCTGGACCTGGGCGTGGACTTTAGGCCAGTAGAGAGCATCGTGCAGGTGGGCAGCCCCAAAGGCGTCTCCCGATTCGTGCAGCGGGCAGGCCGCAGCGGGCACCGTCCTGGCGCCATCAGCAAGATATTCTTTGTGCCTACACATTCCCTGGAGCTGGTAGAAGGAGCTGCTCTGCGCACCGCCATTGCAGAGGGTCTGCAGGAGCCGCGTATCCCTTACATCAGATCTTTCGATGTGCTCATCCAATACCTCATGACGCTGGCCGTGAGTGAAGGCTTTGAAGCGGAGCATATTTTTCCAGAGGTCAAATCGACTCATTGCTTCGAGAGCATCACAGAAGAAGAGTGGCTCTGGTGCCTGGATTTTTTGGTGTCTGGTGGCAACAGCCTGGAAGCCTATGACGAATACCAGCGCATTGCTAAATATAAAGGCCGGTACTTAGCCTCTAATAAAAATGTAGCTCGCAGACACAAGCTCTCCATAGGCACCATCGTAAGTGATGCATCACTGTCACTGAAGTACATGAGTGGCAAGAAGATCGGCACCATAGAAGAGTGGTTCATCTCGCAGATCAATCCTGGCGAAGCTTTTTGGTTTGCAGGTCGGCCATTGGAGCTGGTAAGAATCAAAGAGATGACAGCATATGTCAAGAAGTCAAAGAAAAAGACCAGCCGCATCCCCAGCTGGATGGGAGGTCGGATGCCGCTCTCCTCTATGCTCGCTAAGATGCTCCGACGCAAGATGTATAATTATGCCGAAGGCATCATAGACGAAGTGGAACTGGAAGCCATCACTCCCCTATTCGAGCGACAACGAGAAGTGTCTCACTTGCCCAAAGACGACGAATTCTTAATCGAATACTTTCAGTCCAAAGAAGGCTATCATTTATGCATGTACCCTTTCGAGGGCAGGTATGTCCATGAAGGCATGGGCGCGCTACTGGCTAAGCGTATCTCATATCAAATGCCCATCAGCTTTTCGATCGCCATGAATGACTATGGCTTTGAATTATTATCAGATCAAGAAATAGATGTCGAGGCATTGATCACCGCCAGCATCTTTGATACGAAAGATCTCTTCAAGGATATTCAAGCCAGTATGAACTCCATCGAGATGGCTCGAAGACGCTTCAGAGATATCGCCAAAATATCAGGTTTAATCTTCCAAGGTTTTCCCGGCAAAATTAAAAAGGAAAGACATCTACAGTCATCTTCCTCCCTACTCTTCGACGTATTCAGAGAATATGATCCTGACAATTTGCTTTACTTACAGACCTATGATGAGGTCATGACATTCCAGCTGGAAGAAGCGAGACTCAGAGAAGCGCTGAAGACCATTCAGTCACAAAAAATCATCTTAACTCGCCCTGAGAAATACACACCCTATTCATTCCCTATAATTGTGGACCGACTGAATCGGGAAAAGCTGACGTCGGAGTCAGTGGAAGATCGAGTGAAGAAAATGATGAAACAGATGGGAGAGAGTTAATTAATAATACCGCAACTCGTAAACCACTGGATACTTTAAGTCAAGATAAGGAATGATGTGAAAACTTATATTTCTGCCAGATTCGTCTTTAGGGAAATTAACGATTTTATTGGACCGATTGAACACATTTTCAATTTGTGGCAACAAATCTTCATATTTCGTTTGAACTAATCGATCCGGCCCAATGACTTGACAATCTGAACTTTCATGCCCGATATAAATATATAGTTGAAAGGCTCTATCAATTCTATTGATCAAATAATCATTGAGATCTGCGTAAGATGACAGCAGGATATCAGGTTCAGCTTCATGACTCATCGCGCTGTTCAGTTCTTCATTTAAATGATTCCGTATGACATAGTCATTGAGCAAATCAGCTTCAAATCGTAGTTCTGATTCGTGCTGCGCTGATAATGTAAAACAACTTAAAATAAACAGGAGGGTAAAGATTTGTCTCATCACGTAGTTTTCATTAGAATATACGATAAATCAAGAGCTAATACAAGTCTTACGTCTCTTTCGTGGGACATCAAAAGAGCAAGATATATGCACCCGATCTTCAAGTATATCCATATTTTTATGTTTCCCAAGTAAGACAAAAAACTATCATTCGATGTGTTCAAAGAGTATAATTCCAACAATCTCCTACACTTATAAGCTTGTAATGACATTTAAACCGGAATAAACGAGACTCATAAAAACACTGAAGATACAGGTTCAAAAGACAATTCTTTCCCGACTTGCAAAATACACACCCTATTCATTTCCAATAATTGTAGATCGATTGAATCGGGAGAAGCTGACGTCCGAGTCAGTGGAGGATCGGGTCAAGAAAATGTTGAAGCAGATGGGGGAGTCAAATTAACCGATTAACTTTTCAAACTGATCTTCAAAAAAGTTGTACTCTCGAAACCATAAGTTGACTTGGGATTTAAACATATGACTAATGTAATTCGGACTGCCCTCAAACAAATGCACACAGCACCCCACCCATCAATCCACCACAGATCACCCAAAAGATGACATGGACCCAGACATACTTCATCGATCTCTGTTCGTGCAGCGCACTGATCCCAATCATGGCCAAGCCCATCATCAGGCACAACTCCATGCCATGGATGACGCCATGTCCAAAAGTCCGATGCTTAGCTCCATATTCTGCCATAAAAGAATTCACATATGTATTCAGCTCTGTACCCGACTCCAGCAAGTCCTTCTCATGCAGAAATAACTGATAGATGGAACTCTGGTGTACCGCAAATAAGAATATGATGTATGACATGAACAAGCCGAAAAGGTATGACAGCAATAAGGTCTTGGTCATATTCCCTCCCATCACATCATCTGGTGTCAGATCAGTCGTGGATAGCCAGATCTTACCCATGACCTTAGGATTATAGTAGACCGCTCCAAGCAAAATCGGAAAGGCAGCTGTGATC
>CALFUK010000145.1 GCA_937929945.1 uncultured Saprospiraceae bacterium | reverse complement strand
ATTTATAAAATGGCAACAGGAGCCATTTTCAAGAGTATTTTACGTGATCTTACTTTTGGAATTCCAATGATCATTACTGGATACTTAGGCTTGATTGGCAAGAGATCTAAGTAAGCCTTCTTCAGGAATGGTCCCCATTATCCAATGCGAAACGGTTGTTTATAAAATCGCTTTCCAGTGGCCTGATACAGCGCATTAGCCAAAGCACCAAAGACAGGGGGGAATGTAGGCTCGCCTAAGCCAGTCGGATCCTTGCCATTATCTACAAAGTGGGTATCGATTTGTTTTGGGGCTTCGGCCATCCTGATCATTCTATATTGATCAAAATTCGATTTTTCAGCTGCACCGTCCTTAAAGGTCAACTCGCCAAATAACGCATTTCCGATGCCGTCTACAATGGCACCTTCTGCCAGATTTTTGGCGGCGTCGGGATTGATCACAATGCCACAGTCTACAGCACAACATACGCGCTCCACTGTAATGTCTCCCGCTTCTACCTTAACATCCAAGACCTGAGCTGAATAGGAATTATGACAGTAGTATGCGGAGACACCTCGGTGTACATTAGAAGACTGGTTGTCCCAGCCGGATTGATCTCTGACCAGCTGAAGCACTGCTGCATAGCGTGATGGATCATAATCATTGTTGTCTCCGACGGGCTTCTTTTGTGCTCGCTCCAGTAACTCTAATCTAAAGTCAATCGGATCTTTATCAATGGCTTCTGCCACTTCATCCAGAAAAGATTGCTCGGCACAGGCGATAAAATTCGAGCGTGAAGCTCTGAAAGAACCTATGGTGATATTCGTATTGATCGTCCAGCTTTCTGCCAGATAATGATCCACCGCTCCTGCTGGGAATCGATTAGCGTAGAGAGGACTCTCTGGTATACCCCCAGCATTAATATGAAGTCCGACTAATTCATTTGCTTCATTAAGTGCCGCCCGATAAGTAGCTTGATAAGCAGGGCGATAGATGCCCCCTGTCATATCATCTTCTCTCGTATAGATCAGTTTGATAGGCGCTCTCATCCTTTGGGAGATTAAAGCTGCTTCTATGGCCCAGTGGGCATAGGAGCGTCTGCCATATCCACCTCCAAGACGGGGCAGCTGGATATTGATGTTTTCGACAGGCATGCCCAGCCGCGCTGCAATAGTCTGCTCCGTTAATTCTGCTTTCTGTAGTGGCCCAATCAGTTCAGCGTGATCGTGAGTCACATGTGCAAAGAAATTCATCGGCTCCATACAGTTATGAGCCAGAAATGGTGCAGTATAAGTGCGTTCGATAATCTTAGCTGCGTCGGTGAATGCGGCTTCTGGATTTCCATCCTTGCGGACCACCTTCGCTTCCTGCTGTGCCATAGCGGCTATATGATCCGCTGTACTTTCTTTTCCCGCTGGTATGGTCAGTGTTTGTTTTGATTGTCTATAATAGGTCCGTTCTTCTGTGTAGGATTCGAATGGCTCCCAGAGTACAGTCATCGCTTTCTTGGCCTGCATCACTTGCCAGGTGGAGTCACCGACAATTGCCACGACTTCCAGAAAAGTACAGGTATCGAAGTGTTGTCTTTCAAAATCATCATCGAGTACCTTGATCGAAAAAGCATCTCTGATTCCAGGCAAGGAAGTCACGGACTTAGCATCAAATGATTGAAGCTTCATCCCAAATGCTGGTGGGTGGATAATCATGGCGATGAGTGTCCCATCCTTATGAGAATCTATGCCAAAGAGTGGCTTACCTGTGACGATCTTTGGCCCATCTACATTTTTCTGAGAGCTGCCGATGAGCTGGAAATCCTGAGTCTCCTTCAGCTCTATTGCTTCTGGGATAGCTATTGTAGCCGCTGCTGCAGCCATCTCACCATAACTGGCTGACTGACCTGAGCTCTTGTGATGTAGTATTCCCGACGTAGTGCTGACTCCTTCTATGGCCACTCCCCAGTGATCTGCGGCGGCTGCTCTCAACATGTGTCGGGCAGAAGCACCTGCTAATCGTAATGCCTTCCATCCATACCTGATCGCATTACTACCTCCGATGAATTGACGACTGTATTTTTCCGTATTGAGCGGAGCCTGCTCTACGATCACAGATGTCCAGTCGATGTCGAGTTCTTCCGCGATGATCATAGGCATGGAGGTCTTAATATTTTGACCACCCTCCGGATTGGGTGACATGATGGTGACGACTCCATTATCTCCGATCTTGATGTAGCCGTTCATGTCAAACCACTCTTCCGGTAGTGTCGGTCCGAGGTCCATGTCAGCTTGCTCATCCAGCTGACATCCAGCTAAGAGGCTGAATCCAATCATAAATCCGCCACCCGTGACAGCGGAGGACTTCAGGAAGGATCGACGATTGTGATGGGTCAGCAGCAGGTTACTCATTTTGATTGATTAGCCTAATACTTCCTTATCGCCCAGAAATGGCTGTTCGTAGTGTCGTTTGCCCGTGGCTTTGTACATGGCATTAGCCACCGCTCCGAATATCGGAGGGAAGGGTGGCTCTCCCATACCCGTAGGCTTGATGTCATTATTCACGAAGTGTACATTTATTTCTTTTGGCGCTTCAGACATTCTGATCATCCGATAGGTGTCGTAGTTAGTTTTTTCGGGCCGGCCGTCCTTGAAGGGTAGTTCGCCATAGAGCGCATTACCGACGCCATCCGTGATAGCCCCCTCAGCCATATTCACTGCAGCATCAGGATTCACGACTATACCGCAGTCTATGGCACAGCATACTTTCTGTACGACAGGCTTTCCGTCTTCTATGGTCATATCCAGGATGTGGGCAGCATAGGTATTATGGCAGAAGTAAGCTGCTACGCCTCTGTGCAGCTGGTCATCATTTTGACCCCAGGCTGATTTTTCTCTGGCCAGCTCTAAGACACCCGCGTAGCGGGCAGGTTCATAATCATTTCTTTCTCCTACAGGGTCTTGTTCTGCACGCTTCAATAAGTCGAGTCGAAATTGGATTGGGTCTTGCCCAGTACTTTCAGCTACTTCATCTAAGAAGGCTTGCTCCGCACCTGCCATAAAGTTGGACCTGGGAGCGCGAAAGGCTCCGATGGTGATATTGGAGTCGATGGACCATTCTTCTGCGAGATAGTGATCCAGTGCCCCCGCTGGAAATCGATTAGCGAATAATGGACTTTCTGGGATGCCTCCTGCTTTCACATGGATGGCAGTCAAGCGATTATTTTCATCAAGGGCTGCGCGGTAAGTAGCTTGGTAGGTGGGGCGGTAGATGCCATTGGTCATATCATCTTCTCTGGAGTACATCAGCTTGACTGGTGCCTTCACCTGCTGGGAAATCAAGGCAGCCTCTACGACATAATGCGCGTATGCCTTTCTGCCAAATCCGCCTCCCATACGGCTCAGCTCCATGCTTATATTTTCAGCGGGGATGCCGAGACTGGAAGCGATAGTCGGCATGATCAAAGCCGGAATTTGGATCGGCGCTCCTATCTCTACTTTGTCACCCTGTACATGGGCAAATGCATTCAGCGGCTCCATACAGTTGTGGGCTAAAAAGGGAGCAGAGTAGCTTCTTTCTATAATGGTGGTGGCACTGGCGAACATCCTGTCTGGATCACCATCCTTACGGATTATCTTACCAGGCTTAGCTGCCATGGCTTCCATTTGGGCTTTGTGACTGGCTGTGGACTCGAGGCCACCGGGTATCTTCTTTGTCTGCTTGTCCCCTCTGAAGCCTGTGACGGTCTCCTCGTATCCATCGAAGGGTTGCCATTCTACCTTAAGCTGTTTTTTGGCCTGCATGACCTGCCAGGTTGATTCACCGACGATGGCTACGATCTCCGGAAAAGCATTCGTGTCAAATCCACCTTTGTCAAAGCCGTCTTTATAACTCTTGATGACGACGACATCTTTGATGCCAGGCATAGCTTTAGCTGCCGAGTCATCCACTGACTTTAGCGTCATGCCAAAAGCTGGTGGATGCTCGATCATGGCAATGAGCATGCCTTCAACTTGGTGGTCTACTCCAAACTTGACTTGACCCGTGACAATGTCTTTGCCATCAATATTCTTATGAGATGTCCCGATGATTTTAAAATCTTTTGTCTCCTTGAGTTTTACTTCCGTGGGCAGCTCTATACCAGCTGCCGCTGAGGCCATCTCTCCGTAGCCAGCGGATCGCTTGCTGGCTTGATGGTGTAAGACTCCTGCTTCTGTGGTGATTTCTTCTACAGGTACATCCCAAGCAGTAGCAGCTGCTTCTCTCAGCATCTGTCGAGCGGTAGCACCGACCATCCGCAGTGGCTCCCACCGCGACATGATGCCTCGGCTGCCTCCAGTAAATTGGAAGCCATACTGATCAGCATGATAGGGGGCTTGCTCTACGATGACCTTAGTCCAGTCTAGGTCTAGCTCTTCCGCTATCAGCATAGGCATGGATGTGCGCACATTTTGACCAAATTCTGGATTAGGCGCCATAATGGAGACCACGCCATTATCACCTATTTTTAAATAAGAATTGATCTCAAACCACTCTTCTGGCATCGCCATGACGGCCACTTCTGGCTCCGACTGACAGGACGCCATCCAGCTGAATCCCAGCATCATGCCACCTCCTGACAATGCTGAAGATTTTAAAAAAGACCTTCTTCCGACTGATGTTTTTAAGACTGACATGCGTGATGACTTTTTGATGATAAAATGAGGCAGATAGCGCTATGTGAAGCATCTATACTGGTTTCAGTACTTCTCCAAGTAGAAAGATACAGATTCACATCCTATTTTACTACAGTAATTTATAGATTGAGTCTCTGGATCGTATTCTTATGTTTATAATTTAGAACTGAATGCGAACCAGCAAATGACTAAGTTCAATCATCCACTTGGATGTCTTAGTTATCTAAGTCATAGACGTTTCATATCTAAGAATTTCTTAAATCTTGTGGTACATGGTCATATGGAATGCTCGCATTGGAAAGAGGATAATATCCTTCTATTGATTTTTGATCTAAGCCTAATAGAACGAAGCAAACAGTCAGTTTTTGCTTTACATCTTAACTGACTTGCCCTTGGCAGCTTGTATGATAAGTGCACTTAAAGACCTCTAGCCAGCAGGCTGATACACCTGTTTTAGAAACAATTTATGGACGGTATTTAGCCTGATGTCAAGCCTCGCTTCTTTGTCCGCCAATTCAGGCTCAACTTCTTTACTCAATTGTTCTGTGGTGAGCATTTGTATCCCTTTGGTATTAATTGTACGTACAAAGTCTGTACAATGCAAAAGAACTCTAACGAGCTTTTTAAAGAGGGCTTGCCTTAGATTTCACTACAGCGCATAAAAAAAGGGAACATCGATGCTCTTTAGCTGATGATTCCCTTTAGTCACATGAAAAAATATCTACGACTTTATAGCTTGCTGACAAGCTACTTTATGGTTTTGCCCGCTTGGCGGTTTTTATCTTTTTGGATTCTGCGAACATTTTCGCATTTCTTAGGCAAAGATGAGAAACATCATCAATGTAGTCCACATTTAAATTTTCCATTTATAGTGCTATTTTACCTTAAAATTCGGATTAATGTATCTAAATTGTTAATATTATATAAATTGAGCCCTAATATGAGCCTTATCAATACAAATCTTCAGAGCCCAGCCCTTAAAAAAATAGTACCATCCACAGGTAATTCATTCTCTGTGAAGCGATTTATACAATCTACGAATAGCTCTCCCTATTGGCATTTTCACCCAGAAATAGAGCTCGTTTACATTGATCATGGTAATGGCAAGAGGCACATTGGGAATCATATCTCTTACTACTCTGATGGTGATCTATTATTGATAGGGTCTAATGTGCCTCATTATGGATTTGCGGGCCGACTCTCAGGTAATGAATCCGAAATAGTGGTCCACTTTCTGCCAGAATTTTTAGGTAAGAGCTTTCTGGAGACCGTGGAGTTTAATCAAGTGAACATCCTGCTTCAGAAATCCAAGCAGGGACTGTCTTTCTCCGGAGAGACGAAGCGCATCGTCGGAGAGCTGCTCAATGATCTGATGTCGCTCAGTGGTCTGGATCGGCTGCTTCACTTGCTACGCATCCTAAACATTCTTGCCAGCTCAGCCGATAGCGAAGCGCTCAATGTCTCTGGTGTATATCTGGAGGTCTATAATAATGAGCATGACCGCATTAATGTGATCTATAACTATGTCTCTGACCACTTCACAGAGACCATAGAGCTGTCTGAGATAGCCGGCCTGGTCGCGATGACGGTGCCAGCTTTTTGCCGTTACTTTAAGAAGGTGACGAGTAAGACCTTCACACAGTATGTCAATGAATACCGAATCGTCCATGCTCAGAAGCTGCTCAGTGAGAATAATCTCTCGATTACAGATGTGTGCATGTCATCAGGATTCAATAATATTTCACATTTTAATAAGCAATTCAGATCACATACCAATCAGAGCCCGCGAGAGTATCGCAAGGAACTGACAACCTTGATTCAATAAGGATTGAATCATCAGATTATCGAAGAAAAGACGAAATTTAGCAGCAGAGGTATAGGTCGCTGCCTCTGAGAAGGATAAAATTTTGTTTGTATGGTTTCTTAGTGAGCTCTAAAGCCGCTCATATAAAACTAATATCTATATTTGCGACCGATTTATTAACTGGATCAATCCAACAGATGCCTCGGGACCACTCAATTAAATCCGTACTTATCATAGGTAGCGGACCTATCATTATAGGACAAGCATGTGAATTTGATTACTCAGGATCACAAGCCTCAAGATCATTACGAGAAGAAGGAATAGAGGTCAGCCTCATTAATTCTAATCCAGCCACGATCATGACTGATCCTGTGACTGCTGATCACATATACCTCAAGCCACTTACCGTAGATAGTATCATCGAGATACTAGAAGAGAGACAGATTGATGCCGTGCTAGCCACCATGGGCGGCCAGACTGCGCTGAATCTTGCCATCGAAGCTGGAAAACGAGGGGTGTGGGATAAATACAACATCAAGTTGATCGGTGTCGATCTGAATGCCATCGAACTCACCGAGAATAGAGAAGCCTTCCGAAAATTTACTATAGACCTTGGTCTAGGTGCGGCTCCCTCTATCATCGCGAATTCATTCTTAGAAGGGAAAGAGGCGGCTCAGAAGATCGGTTTTCCACTGGTCATCAGGCCTTCCTATACACTGGGAGGTACAGGTGGCGGATTCTGCATGGTGCCAGAGGACTTTGATGAGGCGCTGAAGCGCGGCCTGGATGCATCACCTACGCATGAGGTGCTGATCGATAAAGCTGTCCTGGGCTGGAAGGAGTACGAGCTAGAACTACTGAGAGACTCTAATGACAATGTGGTCATCATCTGTACCGTAGAGAATATGGATCCGATGGGCATTCATACGGGTGACTCCATCACGGTGGCTCCAGCTATGACCCTCTCTGATACAGCCTTCCAAGAGATGCGTGATCAGGCCATCCTGATGATGCGATCCTTGGGTAATTTTGCGGGTGGATGTAATGTGCAGTTTGCCATTAACCCTGAGACAGAAGAGCTCATCGTCATAGAAATTAATCCCAGGGTATCACGTTCGTCAGCTTTGGCGAGTAAAGCCACTGGATATCCCATAGCCAAGATTGCCGCTAAGCTCGCTATCGGCTACAACTTGGATGAATTAAAAAATCAGATCACCAAGACGACCTCTGCTTTCTTCGAGCCATCACTGGATTACGTGATTGTCAAGATGCCGAGGTGGAACTTTGAAAAATTCCAAGGATCTGAAAACAGCCTGGGGCTCCAGATGAAGTCAGTCGGAGAAGTGATGGCGATAGGCCGTACATTCTTAGAGGCGCTGCAGAAAGCCTGCCAGTCACTGGAGCAAAGTAGAGATGGACTCGGCGCTGATAAGAAAGAGTGGATCAGGACTCAAGATATATTGGAGCGACTAGAGAAGGTCAGTGATGACAGAGTCTTCAGAATCAAAGATGCCCTGAGACTGGGCGTCCCCGTGAAGACTGTCCACAAGCTCACCCGCATCGACCCGTGGTACATCAATCAGATCAAGAGATTGGTCGAATTCGAAAATCAACTGATGCTCTTCAATGTAGCAGAAGATCTGCCAGAGCCATTCTTACGTCAGCTCAAAGAGGTCGGCTACAGTGATGCTCAGATTGCCTGGCAGATGAGGATCAATGAAAAAGAAGTGACAGCCCATCGCAAGAGCTTAGGTGTCACCAGGACCTATAAGATGGTGGACACCTGTGCAGCAGAATTCGAAGCACAGACGCCTTATTTCTATTCCACCTTTGACCAGGAGAATGAAAGCATCGTCACTGATAAAAAGAAAATCATCGTCCTCGGCTCTGGCCCCAACCGCATCGGGCAGGGCATCGAGTTTGACTATTGCTGTGTCCACGGACTGCTGGCAATCAAAGAGGCTGGCTATGAGGCCATCATGATCAACTGTAATCCAGAGACTGTATCGACAGACTTTGATATGGCGGATAAGCTCTACTTCGAGCCCGTCTACTGGGAACACATCCAAGAGATCATAGAGCTGGAGAAGCCCGAAGGAGTCATCGTACAGCTCGGCGGACAGACAGCACTGAAGCTGGCAGAGCGATTTCATAAGGAGGGCATACCCATCATCGGGACACAATTCCCCGATATGGATCTGGCAGAGGATCGAGGATCATTCTCTGATATGCTGAAGGAGCTGGGCATACCGTACCCTGAGTATGGTGTAGCTGTAGACATAGAGGCTGCGATTGCCATAGCTAATCGAGTGAGCTTCCCCGTACTCGTCAGACCTTCGTATGTATTAGGAGGCCAGCGCATGCGGATCGTGATTAATGACGACGAGTTAGAGAAGCATGTCTTGAGTATTTTTAAGCACATGCCTGATAATAAGGTCCTCATTGACCAATTCTTAGAGCGAGCGAAAGAAGCAGAGATCGATGCCATCTGTGACGGAGATGATGTGCATGTCATGGGCATCATGGAGCACGTCGAGCCAGCAGGTATTCACTCTGGAGACAGCTCTGCCTTACTACCCACCTATAGTCTGACCCAAGCATCAGTCGATAAGATGGTGGAATACACAGAGAAAATCGCCCGTGCATTGAAGATCAAAGGGCTGATCAATATACAATTTGCGATAGCTGTAGATCGGGAAACAAAAGAAGAAACAGTATACGTCATTGAGGCCAACCCAAGAGCCTCCCGGACTACACCTTTCATCGCAAAAGCCTATCAAGTACCTTACCTGCGTATTGCCTCTCTGGTGATGATGGGGGAGAAAAAGCTCAAGGACTTCGAGATCACTAAAAAGCTGAAAGGCTATGCGATCAAAGTCCCCGTCTTTTCCTTTGATAAATTTCCGAATGTGGATAAGCGCTTAGGTCCTGAGATGAAGTCGACTGGTGAAGCGATTCACTTTATCGATGATCTGACGGATCCCTTCTTTCGAGAGCTGGAGCGGAATCGATCGATGTATTTGTATCAGTAGGGGTTGATTCGCTCATTCACTGATGTGTTGATTCGCTGATGGTTTGTCGCTGGTATTGCGAGAGCTGAGATCGGTGAGCTCCTTAGAGATCGCTGAGCTGATGTGATGGGAGTATCTATCTGATGATTGGAATAGATAAATATGGCTGTGAAATACTTAAGCTTAGGGCTCTTTATTTTTACTGTGAGTTGTGCAGTTCATCCGAAGGATCATTCTTCAACTATACAAAATATGCCAAGATTTCCCGGATGCGAATATCTGGAGATCAGCAATATAGAAAAGGATAAATGTGCAAAAGAAAAATTGGATGAGTACATCTCTGAAATGATAGAGTATCCAGAAGCAGCAAAAAATAATGGGACAGAAGGGACTTGTGTCATCCAATATACTGTGAATAAAGAGGGAGTTTTAGAAGATATATTACTTGCAAGAGATATTGGCCATGGCTGCGGAGAAGAGGCTTTACGGATAGTCAAAAGTATGAATGATATGGAATTAACTTGGACACCTGCAAAGCAAAATGGGAAGCTGACAAGTGTCAAATATACTTTGCCAATAGAGTTTAAATTATAGGATATCTGCGTTAGTTAGAATAGTCCACTAAATTGTTCAATAGATATATTTTCCCTTCAAAACGCTTCATTAGCCGTCAGGTAAAAATTAAAGGTATCCCCATAAGCGAAGTCAATTCGGAAGCGGGTTTTCTCTTTACGATCAAATTCGTAGCGGATGCCCAGGCCATAGCTCCATCTGGAGCTGAGCTGTCCCAGATCTAAGAAGCCAGGAGGCACAAGTGAAGAGCTGACGAACGAGGCTCCACTGAAGCGACCTGCAATCGGATAGCGTAGCTCGGTCTGCAGGCTCCAGATGTGAGGGTTGATGTAGCGTCGGTCGCTGTAGCCACGGGCAATGGTGGGTGTGCCGAAATACGGGAGGTCGAAAAAGGGAGCGCCGCTGCTCGCGGTAGCGGCATACAGCTGCGTGGCCAGCACCAGGTTTTTACGGATGGGTATATAGCCTCGGATGTCCAAGCTGTATTTGTGGTAGTCAAAGTCAGACAGGAGAAAATTCAAGCTGCGCTGATAGATCAGCTCTGCAAAGATACCCTGGGATGAGGAGATGATGTTGTCCCGATTGTCGTAGGTCAGGCTGAGTAGCAGATTTAATTTTTGGCCACCATCGGAGCCGATTGGCCTAGTGGTTTCTAAAATGCCCGCGCTGTCGATTCTGGTGATGTCGAAGTGATCATACTTAAAGCCGATGCCTGCATAGACATTGTCAATGTCAGATCTGGCATAGCTGAAGTCGACTCTGGGAAAAAGCACGTCATAATTTTCTAGCTGATCTGCTGTGCTCTTATCGCCGATCCCATAGAAGTTATAGAAGTACTTGTAGAAGCCGATCTCACCCATGTATCTTTCTCTGCCCTCACGCTTGTAGAGCTCATAGGGGATGTAGAAGAGAAATTGATTTTTTAAGGTATATGCTGCGCTGTAGATGAATTGAGATGGCCGGCTATCTGCAGATTCTCCGGCAAACCTGAAAGTCGTGATGCCTGTGACACCGAATGCTAAACCTGTCTCGGGCAGAAAGAATACGATGGGCAGGATGGTGTTTCTTATGCCCGTGCTATCATCCGCTGTCTGATGGTCGGTATCTATAGCTTGAGCACTGACCATGGTAGCTAAGCCGAATAAGAGCAAGCTGACGATGACATATCTCATAGGCTCAGCTTTTCTAAGGGATCGTCCTTCGATATAGAGTGAGGCTTAATCATATATTTGATCGCCAAGGATTTTATAGACCATAGGCCTTTTTAGCTTTAGCCGTTTGGCTTTCTTCTGTCGTCGTTTCTGGGTAGAATAAATAGCTTGGCGCCATGATTGGAGCTGTTTGATTTACTTTTATGTTGATGATCTCGCCGAATGGAAACCCGTTGCCTGCCATCTTCAGCAAGGGTTTAGATAGCTCTTCGAAGATCGGTGCATTTTTATTGAAGATCTCGGCTAGACCTGTCAGTTTGAAGCCTTTTTGGACTAAGACATCAACAAAACTGACACAGACCTTTGGATTAACGAGGATGTTCTTGACACTTTGTGGTGATGCGATGTTGGCGATAATCACATTGTCAGTATCGTAGTAGGTGAATATTTCTTTTGGTGATACATTGGGCTGACCATCTGCGGAGCAGGTCGCCAGCCAGCAAAGCACACTCTTATCTATAGACGCTCTGACTTGATCTGATAGCATATTATTCGCAGTTGGTTTTTCTTCTGGTATCAGTGATGCCGCTGATCTTCCATACGCCATCATTCTTGACCATGGTAAAGACATTCACGCCGCAGTGAGAGAGTTGCTCATCCACGTAGAATGAATAGGGTGTCCACGCGATGCCTAAGGGGCCATCGACATTAATGTCATAGCTGTGGATTCGCTCATCCCAGACCTGATCTTTAGGTTGGCCTACAGCGGTGATGAATCCTGCGATCTCCGAGCTACGCTTCACAGTCTCGCCATCTTGATTATAAAAGACAGACTGGAGCGTGGCAGTTTCTTCGAAGAGGGGTGTGAGGTAGGTGCTGTCAGCAGCTCTCATGCCATCAAACAAGGTTTTGATGACAGCTTCTATAGCAGCGGGATCATCATCTGTCGATTGTGTCTGCGCAGTGCAACTTAGTGCGAGCGATAGGAGAAGTAGCATGATCCTCTTATAGTGCGTCATTATATTAGTTATTAGATGATTCAAACATGTCAATGGTCAATCCAGGAATCACTTTCAGCGCATTCTTATAATACAGCTTTTGCAAAATCTCATCAGGTAGGTCCAGGCCATACATCTTCCAAAAGGCGTGGTAGCGCTTGTAGTATGGGAAGTACTCATCATCAGATTCCAAGACGCGGAAGTAGGTTGGGTATTCTGCTGGCTTATAGGAGTCCTTCCCGAAGAGGACTCGATCTTGGTACTTAGTGAAAAACTTTAAAGCCATACGTGGCTGTCTGCCCAGCTCCGCAATCACGGCTCCGATCTCGACGTACATATTTGGGATGTCATCCAGCAGGGTGCCCAGCTTCGCCAGATCATTAGGGTGCCAGCCCATATGCGCATTGATGAAGGTAGTGCCTGGATGCTTTCTGAAAATATCGTGTTGCTCTGCTATGATGGTTTCCCAGGATGCAGGATTGTCATCTTCTCGCTTGCGGTTGGGTCGCAGCTTCAGCTCCAGCCATCGTTCGTTGAGACTGTCATGCGGTGCCCAGAATGACTTAGGATCAGCTGAGTGGATCAGGACAGGGATGCCCAGCTCACCACACTTAGCCCAGATGGGATCGATGCGCGGATCGTTGATGCTGATGCGATTGCCTTCGCTGTCTTCATTGGTCATACCTTGGCTCTTGTATATCTTGAGTCCTCTGGCGCCACCAGTCTTTACATCAAATTCGATTTGCTTCACCGTCTCCACGCTCCAGTCCGGCTCATTGATGCTGCGTAGTTCAATATTGGTGAAGTTGATGATGCGATCTTCATAGCCATATTTCTTGATGTTGTCACGCATCTGGATGAGTCGTTCGCCACCTCTTCCACTGAGATTTACCACCACTTTCATATTTAGTGAATCCATCTCGCCGATGAGTTTGTCGAGATTCATCTCATTCAGTCCCCAGTGATGTGAGTGGACATCGACGAAGGGAAACTTAGCATGATCTATGGGATGCTCTGGCACCACTAAGGTAGAAGGTGGATCATATGACTCCCAGTCGATGTTGATGTCCAGCGGCTCTCGGCGCTGACCGAAGAGTGCGGTGATGATAAATAAGAGTACGAAGGTGTTTGTAATGCGCATGATGCTTATCTTTTGCTTCTTGCGAATGTATGGAAATATTATAGAAAATGAGCTTTGAACCTCAGAGCTTCGCTGTGATCCAGCGGTCAGAAATCTTGATGATTGAAGGCCCCAAAGCCACGGATGTACCTCGTAGCTCTCATAGAGGGTATCATTTATGCAGCTAATCATGCAGAATAAAACTATAAGTCCTATTTTTCAGATCAATCACAAGCGTTTTACTTGACTATGATACTTAGAATTTGTTTGCTATGCTCAGTGGTCTTTATAGGATCCTGTCAAAAAATGCCGAGAGGTGATGCATACACCGCGATCGCACCGACGAATCAGGTCATTCCCTATCCTGCAAATGTCCAACATCAGGAAGGTCGGCTGATCTTAAGTGGTCCTTTGAGTATTGCCGCAGGAGACAATCAATTGCTGCCTTCCGCCCGGGTATTGGCTAAGCACATAGAAGCGCTGACTCAGTATGAGACAAGGGTCAATGCGCAAGTCTCGGAGAGCCAAGCCACCATTAGAATGGAGATTGATGAGACGCTGCCAGAGCATAGCTATGAGCTGCTGGTCAATGACCATATCACGCTAACGGGTCACAGTGCTGCTGCTGTGGCACTGGCTATGCCAAGCGTGCTGCAGTCTATGGAGCAAGTCGGAGCTCAGTATGGACTGCCGAAGATGAAGATGATCGACGCACCTGACTATGACTACCGGGCTGTGATGTTAGATGTGGCCAGACGATGGCACCCGCTGACCACACTATACGAGACCATAGATATGATGTGGTATTACAAGCTGAACTATTTGCATCTGCACCTGAGTGATAACAGGAGAGTCGCTTTCCCATTAGATAAATATCCCAAGCTGCAAGCCATGGGGCCTAAGGGTGAGCGGCATTATTATACTAGGTCAGAACTGGAGGCGCTGGTGTCCTATGCTGACGCTAGAGGTATTGCCATCATTCCAGAGATCGAAGTCCCTGGGCATTCTACTCAGCTCTGGCAGCAGTATCCTGAGGTCTTTGGCAGTGTGGACAGCTTGACGGGTGAAGCCAGAAGTCTCTATGTCGTCAATATGGCGAAGGAGAAAACCTATGAAGCCATAGAAGAAATCATGCAGGATCTTGCTGCGGTATTCTACACCAGCCCGTACATCCACATAGGCTGTGACGAGGTTTATCTCGAAGCTGTGAAAGGAGTCCCTGAGTATCAAGCCTATTGTCAAAAGCACAATCTGCAAGCTGCCGCTGAGGGAGATGCTAATGAGCTATTTAGCCACTTCATCAATCGGGTGAATGCTATGGTAAAGAAAACCGGTAAACAGGCCATAGCCTGGGAGGGATTTCATGCGACAGGCGCTGGCAGTGTCACTGTGGATAAGGATATTAAAATCATCGTTTGGAATACGACCTATAATCATCCGCAAAACCTGATTGACCATGGCTATACCATCATTAACTCTACGTGGGTCCCTCTATACCTAGTCGGTGCGATGAACTTAGCATCGCCTGCAGAAGACATATACCAATGGGACCTGAATCAGTGGTCGCACTGGAATGAGGAGATAGCCGACATCACTTTGTCCGAAGTCAAGAATACAGAGGGAGCCAGTCTTACCTATTGGGAGCAACGATACTATCAGGTCGTGCCCGTGCTCAGAGATCGAATCGCTGCTTATGCACAGCGCCTATGGAGCAATAAAAGGGACACCATCAGCTTTGCTGAATTTGATGCGATGGCTCAGGCTTGCGATGAGCAGTATGGACATCTATTTAGTCCCATCACGTATACAGCAGCGGGAGTAACGAATGAAGAAGATAATCGATTTGTTGAGGAGGTCAAAATCGATATGGCATCATCCCAGTCAGGTCAAATCAAGTATGCGATCAGTCCCGATTGGGGTCTTCCTGACCAATCTGCGATGAAGGTCTATACAGAATCTGTATCCCTAACTAATAGTGCGGTCGTGACTGCCCAGCTCTTCGATCAGGACGATCAAGCGATTGGCTACCCAACTCAGGTATATTATCAAAAAATCACTCCGACCTATTCTTACAAGGTATACGGCCCTGCACCAACGACTGGCTGGACATCGATGCCTGACTTTAATCAGCTGCCTGTACTGCGTGCAGGTCAGACAGGCCGAATGACTTCGGATAGACTTGATAAAATTAATGACGAACTGTTCTTAAAGGTGACATCATATGGGCACATCGATGTGAGGTTTCAAGGTCTTTATAATCAGTATGCCGTAGAATTGAAAGGAGTGATAGAGGTGGAAGACTCTGGTGAATTCGACTTTAGGATTCAGACTTATGATGGTCTGGCTGACTTGTACATTGATGATGTTCTCGTTGGTCACGGATCGAATTTCGCCAATGAACCAGAGGATTTTTCTACAAAACTCAGCAAGGGCAGGCATGATTTTACGATTCATTATTATTATCGGCAAATACAAAATCACCTCAGTATCCTCTATAAAGCAGGGGATCAGGAAGACTTTCTCCCATTTGAAGATATTGTAGTGGAGCAATAGGAAGTCCTTGGCTCAGGATATCATTAATAAGCATGATCTTCACTTTGCAGTCGTCCTATCTGTCGGTCACTTTATAAAACTGGTAAAGGCTTGGACCTTACCCTGCGCATGGAAAGCGATCCAATACACACCCTGAGGCAACGTCTCGGTATTCAGCGTGACTCTCCTTTGATTCTGATTTATGGGCATCTGCTGGACGAGTTTTCCTGTGTAATCTGAGATGGTCAGATTTCCTTTGAGGCGAGTGTTCAGGAGCTCTATGGTCAGCTCATGATTTGACATGACGGGTATGGGATAGGCGTAGATGGTGGCCTTAGTAGAAAGAGATTGGAGCGCCTCCACAAAGGTCCCTGTGCAGTGACATTGGTCATTGTATTGGTCGTTGATGGTATATGGGTTAGCATCATCACAGACATCACCTTTTTGATCGTCTGTGCAGGCTGCATCAGCTCTACTGTAGCAGGGTACGCCAGCGAGCCGATCTATGATGACCTGCATGTGTGGCGTGGGCTGGTATGCATTGGCTAAGGGCTGTTGGCGCCAGTGAGGCTGGATCATATTCATCTGCTGCCCATCTCCATTCCAGGCCCAGCCAAATACAGGCCACGCATTTTTGTGACAGTGGTCCACCAGATTGCACCAGTCCGCTCCGCCTCGCATGGCATCTCCAAATTCTCCGACCATGCAAGAAGCGCCAGACGCTTGTAGATAGGCCAGATCATCTTCGTTCAGCCATCTGTCTTGCTTGGTATTGTAGGCATTGGTATAGACGTGTACGGAGTAGATGATGTCTTGATCATTTAGTAATGAGTAGGCGTCAGCAGCCGTGCGTGCCGCTTGGCCAAATCCAGGCACATCCAAGATGAGTGATCCGTCGTAGACCTCTCGGATGATGCCGATCGCCTCATTATAGGCACTGGAGTATGATGCTGGGCTCTGGTCATGGCTGCCCCATTCATTCATGACATTGATGACTACCGGGCCGCTGCTTGATAAGCGGGTGTAGTGTGTCCTCCACCACCGTGCTGCAGCCAGTAAGTCTTCTGCTCTGTCAGAGCCTAACCTCTTGGAGTCGTGGTAAGTAGCGATGACTTGATAGCCATATTCGTGCGCTTCCCGTATCCATCTGGCAGCCCGCTCAGCCATGTATGGTTCTATTTCTATTCTGACAGCTTGGATTTCTGGATAGGCCTGCATCAGCTCCCAGCCGATGTTGACTCGGCCGCGATTATAGTAGGAGGCCTGTATATTCACACCGTTCTTCAGGCTGGTGACCTGAGCTGGGAGAGCTGTAGAGACACACAGCAGAGTAAGCAGCCATAGCTGCCTCAGTTTGTAGATTTTCGATATGTAGTCACTGACTTTCACTGGCTCAAGCTAAGATCAGTACTTTTGGATGTTTTCTAGCTCTATTCTGGATAATTCTTCGAGTTCGCCCGCCAGGAACTTCTCGTCCAGCTGGTCTACGGGGATGTCTTTATCGTGGTATTTATAATTTACATAGTCTTGAAATCGGATGCCAGCGACTTCGCGTGCATTATAAGCTTCGCGAAATCTGACCCCACCTTTATTGACTTGAAATGAGTAAGCTAAATAATCCAAGGTAAATTCTTGATCTCTGATCCAATAGACATAGACATCATCATGATCCTCGCCACCGCCATCTTCTGAGAATGTCACTTGAATCTTATGATAGGGAATGTCCTTAAGGGTATTCATGCCCAAATACGTCTTTTGTGCTGCTTCGTCATTCAGAAAATAGGGGAGCAGTGCGAAATAATTCACTGAGTTAATGGAGTTGCGATAGCTGTTTATTTTTTTATCGCTGAGCTGAGCAGGCTGCCCATTGACTTCTCTGACGAATGACTGATGTGTCATGAGGTCTTTGATGCTTTCGCCTGTCTTGTCTGTGTATTCTCTCATATATCGGTATTCGCCTTTTTTACGCTTAGTGCCGTAGTGCTTGTCTCTGAAGTCAAATTCGACGCTGAGTTTATCATACTTCTTGTTGCCACCATGCTTCTTGATGCAAGCGTCGATGACCTTCTGGGAGATGTCCATGATGTCACTACGCTGCTTTGCCATGACGTAGATGCCCGTGAACAGGACAGCGACGATCAAGGTGGTATTGATAATGTATTTCATAGGTTTAAATTTCAGGGCGAAATGCCGATCAGCAA
>CALFUK010000144.1 GCA_937929945.1 uncultured Saprospiraceae bacterium | reverse complement strand
AGATCGATCAGCTTCGATTTATGATTCTCTACGGATGCTACGATGGCCTCTTTATTCGAGGACCATTCCTGAGCATGGAGAAGGATAGGAATGAAGAGTAGGCAGGTCAATAAGTGTTTCATATGTTTAAATTTTGGAACTGAATGCCTGTCAGCAAATAACTAAGTTTAATCATCCACTTGGGTGTCTTAGTTATCTACGTCATAGACGTTTCATAGGTTTAAATTTTGGAACTGAATGCTTGTCAGCAAATAACTAAGTTTAATCATCCACTTGGGTGTCTTAATTATCTACGTCATAGACGTTTCATATATTTAAATTTGAGAGTGAAATGCCTATCAGCAAATAACTAAGTTCAATCATCCACTTGGATGCCTTAATTATCTACGTCATAGACGTTCAAAAAATATTATCTGCTCCTAAAGTAAGGAATTTGAATCAAGATTAGGGAGTCGTCAAACTAATAGATTCATAGATCGAAATGTACTACTTCGAAATTCATCAGGCCTCAGCGTCTTGGTGACTCTCATGACAAAAACATCGCTCTGTATCTCGCGGCTCTATCGCTGATCTTTTCAGGAGTCGGAAGTGAGCTCAGACCGATGCCTTCTATGATAAATGAAGAAGCACAATGGGCATATATGCATGCTTCTGTAACATCACCAGTCTGCTGGTACTGCATGATGTAAGCGGTGGCGAATACATCACCTGCCCCGGTAGCTTCTATTTCTACCACTGGGTATACTGGATATGTATACTGCTGATCATCTTTATAGATGAGGACATCTCCTGCCCCATCCGTCACGACCACATGAGGTACGAAGCGATTGATCTCAGGCAAGGGATCAGCCAATCCTCTCAGATCATCCCGACTCAAGATGACGACATCCACCCCAGCCAGATCTGCCCAATCCATCGCTTTGGGTGAGACCAGGCCAGCATCATCCCACTGCCTGATGCTACCCTGGATGGTCGCACAGACTAAAGACTTTGGAAACTGAGCCGTGATCGAAAAATCGATCTCATCAGCTATACCGCCCAATAAAACGATGGTACTATCTTGAAATTCGCTCAGATCTCGAGCCGTAATGGTGGCTGCTCTACTGCGCAAATACTGGGTCCGCTGGTCGCCTTGGTAGACATTCTCAAAGACAGTCGTAGCAGTTGCTGCTATCAGCTGTAGCAGAATGCCCCGACTCTCGAAAGCATCAATGAAAAGAAAGTCTGGCCCTACACTGGTCAAGACCGCAGACCGAAAGCCAAGCTGCTGAGCCGCAATAGAGGCATACGAGCTCGTCCCTCCCAACATAGGCCCCTCTTCCGTCATATCGTGACAACAGTGGCCAATGCATAGCAAATCAATCTTTCTCTGCTCGGCAGCTGATTGTACCTTATTCATTTTAGATTACATTTTGAAGGCATTACAGACCTTGTGAAATTGATTAAACCGAATCCGCCCATTAGTTCATACCACTCTACAACATAGATACCGCACGCCGCAAAAGAAAAAAATGGTCAAGCATATTCAGCGAGCATTGTATAACTATAGGTTAAATTACCAATATCTGTAATACATTTGCATGAAATATACGTTGATATAGCATTCAGATAATTTTGTTCTTATGGTAAAGCACATCACACAAGCAGTCCAACTTATTTTATTCATCAGTTTCTCATGCTACAGCCTGAATGGTCAGTCCATCATAGGTGAATGGGATGGAACGCTACAGGTCACAGGATTCTCTCTGGATATGTCCATCAGTATCGTAGAAGGAGATGAAGGCATAGAAGGCAGCCTGGATATTCCAGCGCAAAATATAGATGACATGCCCATGGCAGACCTCACACTCCAAGGATCTGATCTATACTTCGCACTACCTAAGGTGCCTGGACAGGCCACTTACAGTGGTGTCTTGAATGCCAGCCAGGATACCATCCATGGCTCATTCACACAGGCAGGCAGATCCATCCCGCTGCAGTTTGTGAAAGCATCAGAAGCGGACTTCGAGCGAGTTGTCGATGCCATTGAGCGATTAGCAGCACTGACTGATTCGCTCATGACTGAGAAGCAAGTACCAGGTGTAGCTATCGGCATCATTAAAGACGGCAAAATCATCATGAACCAAGGCTTCGGCTATCGGGATTATGAGCATCAAGATCCGGTGAATGAAAATACCTTATTTGCCATTGGGTCTTCGACTAAAGCATTCGTGGCTGCTGGGCTGGCGATTCTCGCTGATGAGAATACCATAGACTGGGAGGCTCCCGTGCGACAATACCTACCTGACTTTCAGATGCATGATGACTTCGCCTCCGCAGAGATGACACCTCTAGACCTGGTCACTCATCGATCTGGCTTACCCAGGCATGACCTGCTCTGGTATGGGTCAGCGAGTAGCCGTGAGGCCCTGTTTAAAAAAATAAAGGATCTGGAGCCTACAGAAGCCTTCAGGACCAAATTCCAATATCAAAATCTGATGTATATGACTGCAGGCATTTTGATTGGTAAAATGTCAGATAGCTCATGGGAAGAATTCACCGCAGAAGAGATATTCAGACCTCTGAAAATGACGCAGAGTAATTTCTCTGTCGATGACAGCCAGAGGACGAATAACTATGCCTTGCCCTATAAAGTGAAAGATGATAAAATAGTCAGAATGGACTTTCGAAATATTGATAATGTCGGCCCTGCAGGATCCATCAATAGCAATACCACTGACATGCTAAAGTGGGTGAAAATGCAACTTAAGAAAGGTAAATACGGATCTGACCAAATCATCAATGCCAGTCAATTCGACATCATGCACGAGCCACAAATGATCGTCGGTAAAGGACCGCTGGCTGATATGAATCCAGAATTCACTCCTGCGATGTATGGTACGGGCTGGTTCATCCAGAACTACAAGGGGACTAAGATCGTGCAGCACGGAGGCAACATAGACGGATTCAGCGCCTATGTACACTTACTCCCAGACGAAGATATCGGCATGGTGATATTGACCAATAAAAATGGATCGAGACTCCCTTCTGTGTTAGCACTACACGCCACTGACTGGCTACTGGGTAAGCAAGAAATAGATTGGACTAATAGAGTGTATGTCGAGGCTGACACCCAGACAGAAGAGCTCAAAGAAGAAAGAGCACCGGTCAGCAATACTGATCCGACTCATCCTATCCCTGACTATACCGGAGAATACGAGCATCCAGCCTATGGCATCATGACCATCAGACAGCAAAGCGGCGAACTGAAAATGAAGTTTAATGCCTTTGACGAAGACCTGACTCACTTCCATTACGATGTATTCGAAGCGAATCTGAGTGAGCTCGATCAAAAAATGAAGCTCCAATTCAATATGGATATGAATGGAAACGTCGTATCGCTATCCACCACTGTCGAACCCATGATCGGGCCCACTGCATTTAAGAAGCTGCCACCACGCCAGATCGACGATCGAGAATTCATCAATAAAGTCGCGAAGAGCTATACGCTCGGTCCGCAGAAAATTGTCGTAAGAAAAGTCAGTACAGAGCTTAAACTTAAAATAACGGGCCAACCAGAATATACGCTGGAGCCATTTCAAAAAGACGAATTTAATCTACGAGGTTTGCCAGGTTACTCCGTCAGATTCATTTTTAATGACTCCAGACGAAAGGTGAATGAACTGATCTTCTATCAGCCGAATGGTACCTTCACAGCCCAAGCTGCAGAATGATCGACCAAAAGGAAGTGTTCAAGCAGCTGATGCTCTCAGCTATCTGCATACTCATCACGTGCACTGCTGTTGGCCAAGATCACAGATCTTACTATAAAAAGGGAAGGTCAAAAATCTATGATATCACCATAGACACCAAGGCCAGCCTGTCACCCTACTATCACTGCATCATCAAGACGAATCAAGGGACAAAAATCTATGCACCCTCACAGATCGAAGAATACAAGCCGCTTTCAGAAAAGAGGTATGTCAGGCATACTGTAGATGATCAAGTAGTCTTCATCAAAGAGATATTGAATGGAAGATGGTCACTCTTCTACATGAAGGATTCGCTCTACCAAGAGCGATTTTTCATTGACGTAGATGGTGCTGGCATCAGAGAATACACTAAGGATAACCTTGAGCTGCTGAAAGACTATTGGACCAGCTCGTGTGTCGGACTGCAGTCGATCATAGATGAGACCACTCTAAATGTAGAATCTCTAAAACGCTTAGTCCACACTCACAATACCTGTCAGCAGCCATTTATCCCACGAAAAAAATACAGCGTCGGTGTCGGTATCGGCTATGCGAAGCTGGTCCCTGCTAATTCGCGCTCAGCTATGACGGGCATCCCCATAGGCATCCTGAATATCTTTGATTATGAGTCTAATCTCTCCTTCCGCATCAGTGCTGGACTGGAGATGCCCATCGATCAGTCTACCAGCTTTTTCTCCTTCGCTGTAAAAGTAGAAACTGCATCCTTTGAAGATAGCTTTGTAAGTGGTACTTCTCGCTTCTTTGTGAGTGCAGATCTACTAGACCTATCTCTGGCAGCAGGATTAAAATACAAATTCAGCAGCCAGCCATTCCGACCGATCCTATTCACTCATCTCATTCCTACCTATTTAGTAGCGTCGGAGGCCGAGCTGAGATCAGAAATTGATCCGACTGTATTCGAGGGAGAGATCCGTCCGAGTAATACTGCTTTCTCTACGATCGGACTGGGAGCTAATATTGGTACTGGCTTCGAGTATGACATCGGTGATCAGTATAGCTTCACGATAAAGATCGGCTACCACCACAGATTTGGTCTGGGGTCAGATAAGGTTTTCAATATTTCTAATCCATTCATTGCCATTGGGATCATCCTGTAGGACTTAGATTGCATCCACTTCGACGAGGTGCTCTGAGGTATTATAAGCCTGTAGTCCTGCCTCCAAGCAGTCCATCGCTTTAGCCAGCTTGTCCTTCGATAAGACATAGGCTATGCGTACCTGCTTCTTACCCAGAGACTTATCGATGTAGAAACCATCACAGGGTGCCATCATCACAGTATGACCATCATACACAAAGTCCGTCAGCATCCACTTGCAGAATCGCTCAGCATCATCCACGGGTAGCACTACCACATTGTAGAAAGCCGCTGTAGGCTTATAGGTTCTGACACCTTCCATCTGGCTGAGGCGCTCATATAAGTAGAGTCTTCTCTCGCTGTACTCTTGCTTTACTTCTGGCAGATATTCATCGCACTCGTCATAGCAGGCCTCCGCCAGCACCTGTCCGAAGTGTGGCGGACACAGTCGCAGCTGGGCATAGCGGACCATAGCCTGTATGATATCATCATTACGAGTCACTACATAGCCTATTCTGGCTCCACATGAGCTGAAGACCTTGGAGATAGAATCGATGACGATCACATTATCTCGGATGGATTCGATATTCAGGACAGAATAGAAAGACTCATCGTAGCAGAATTCTCGATAGACCTCATCTACGATTAAGAATAGATTTTGATCCTTCACGAGCTTGGCTAAGCGCTCCAGGGATGCTTTGGAATAGAGCTTACCCGTAGGGTTACTCGGATTGCATAAGAATATGGCTTTGGTCTTCGGCGAGATAGCATCATAAAAAGCTTCCGTAGAAGGCAGCTCAAACTCCTGCTCAAACGAAGTACTCACGGGTACAATATGGATACCACTCATCTGAGTATAGCCCAGATAATTAGCATAGAATGGCTCAGGAATGATGATCTCATCCCCTGGGTCGAAGCAGCTAAAGAGAGAAAACTGGATGGCTTCTGAAGCACCTGTCGTCACTAATATATTTTCGTAGCTGATCTCGATATCAAACTTTTCATAATACTGGGCGACGCGCTTACGCAGCGACTCCATCCCTTCTGATGAGCCATAGGCTATCACATCATCAGGAATGCTGAGTACTTTCTGCAGTGCCTTTTTAGGTGTCCTGATATCTGGCTGTCCGATATTCAGATGTAAGATTTCTTTTCCAGCGGCCACGGCTGCACGTGCATAAGGGATCAGGCTTCTGATTGGAGATTCTGATAATTCTACCCCTCTGTTCGAGCTTTTCATCTGTTTACATTTTAAATTTGAATGCCTGTCAGCAAATAACTCGGATTGATCACCCTCTTGGATGCCATCGTCACTTGCATCATAGACGCTTGCTTAGCCATCCACTAAAACAAACGTTCATATGCATCCGATCGTACAAAGCCGCAAAGATTTGATAAATAGCCGATTCTGGCAAACAAAAGCGCTTATTTAATACTGCGATAAAAGGACATAGGTCACTGGTCTATTAGGGGCTAAACCATCATAAGCTCTACCAAATGTGGAATAGTTTTAGCACTGTAGAAGTAGAAGAAAGGAATATGAATACGAAGAAGGATACGGCTATCATCATAGCTCACTGCCCAGACCAAAAAGGCATCATAGCTACCATCACTGACTTTTTACTAGGCAATGATGGAAATATCATCAAACTGGATCAGCATGTTGACAGAGACATCAAGCACTTCTTCATCAGAGTGGAATGGGAGTTGGATGGCTTTTCCATTCCGCAGGAGAAGACCGAAGACTTTTTCAAGACCCTGATCGCTGACAAATTCAATATGCAATGGAAGATCAGCTTCAGGGATAAGAAGCCACGTGTAGGCCTCATGGTCTCTAAGTATGCACACTGCTTCTATGACATCCTATCCAGGTATGACTCTGGCGAATGGGACATAGAGATCCCACTCATCATCAGTAATCATGACAAATTCATCCCCGTAGCGGAAAGGCTCAAAATACCCTTCCACCACATCCCAAAAAATAAAAATACCAGAGCCGAACAAGAAAAGAAAGAAATCGCCCTGATGAAAGAGCATGACGTAGACCTCATCATCTTAGCCCGCTACATGCAGATCCTGACGGGCAATATCATCTCCTCCTTCCCCAATCAAATCATCAACATCCATCACTCATCCCTACCTGCTTTCGTGGGTGCTGACCCATACAGCTCTGCCTATAAGCGTGGGGTGAAATTTATGGGAGCCACTGCACACTATGTCACAGAAGAGCTGGATGCAGGCCCGATCATCACGCAGGATGTCATCCCAATCTCACACCGAGACAGCATCTCAGATATGAAGCGCAAGGGTAAAGACATCGAGAAGATCGTGCTTGCAGATGCCATCTGGGCGCACATCAATCATAAGGTCCTGATCCATAATAACAAGACAGTCGTCTTCTAAGCCATGGACATATGTCAGAACGAGAAGACTATACGGGATGTTTATCAGAATATACCGACACTCGAGCCCAAGTCCATCATTACATATAGTCTATGCAAAGCAAATCTAAAATAGTCCTCCTCAGTGGTAGTGCCAGATATGATGGCCAGACAGCTAGTCTTATTCGTGAACTTGCACATTATGTAGACTTTAAACACATCAATCTATTGGATTATCAGATCGGTCACTATGACTACGAGCATCATAATCGGGATGATGATTTTCTATCTTTATTTAAATCAGTCCTGCCCCATCAGTTGATTCTGCTCGTCACGCCAGTATATTGGTATTCTATGAGCGGGATCATGAAGGTATTCGTGGATCGCATGTCTGACTTAGTGACCATTGAAAAAGATATGGGTAGACAACTAGAAGATAAAGACATGGCCGTGCTCACCAGTTCTTATGGTAATCACTTAGGTGATGATTTCTGGCATCCATTCCAACACACCGCTAATTATTTAGATATGAATTATGTCGGGCATCTACACACGATCGCAGAGACAGACTACAGCAAAGACTTGTGCACTTTCGCAGCACAACTTCAATCTCAAATCAAAAATTAATTGGGAGTCACCTTCATTAGGAGAATCAGAATAGTAGATGAAAATCTGAGCCTAACAATCTATGGGAAAGGTCTATTACCCTCCCAAAGCAGCAGCACCACCGACGATCTCTGATAGCTCTTTAGTGATCGCTTCTTGTCTAGCTTTGTTGTAGCTTATCTTTAGGTCTTTGACGATGTCTTCCGCATTCTCGGTGGCCTTGTCCATCGCTGTCATCCTGGCTCCGTGCTCAGAGGCGTGGGTATCCAATAAGAATTTTTGAAAGGTCGTCTGTAGGATACTTGGAATGAGGTTTTCTAATAGCTCCTCCTTAGATGGTTCGAAGATGTAGTCCGCTTTGTGCTTGGCAGCCACGGCATCCGCTTTGGGCTCTATCTTTTTGACTGGTAGATACTGTGATGTCTCGGCGAATTGCAGTGCTGCATTCTTAAAGCGACTGTAGGACACAAATATTTGATCGATCTCACCCGCTTCGAATTGATCCATGATATACTGCGACACCTTGGACACGCTATCAAAGGTCAAATCCTCAAAAAGGGTCACGTAGTCGTCTTTGATCTGGCAGTCAGCGTAGTTTTTTCTAAAGAAGTCGAAAGCTTTCTTACCGATCGGCATGATGATGAGATTGCCAGCCGCTCTTTGGGTTTGCAGCTCGTCCTCGATCACTCTGACAGTATCTTTGATTATGTTAGAATTGAATCCGCCACATAGTCCTCTACTGGAGGTCACGGGGACCACCATGGCTGTCTCTACAGGACGCTCCACGCCAAAGCTTGATGATGCACCTCCCTCCAGATTGGACAGTATATTACGAAGCATTTGATCCAGCTTGTCAGCGTAAGGTCTCAGAGCTACGATAGCATCCTGAGCTCTCTTTAGCTTGGCAGCAGAGACCATTTTCATAGCCTTTGTGATCTGCTGAGTCGACTTTACTGACTTGATCCGATCTCTTACTTCTTTTAACTGTCCTGACATCTCCTTTAATGTTTAATGTTGAGTGCTGAATGTTTAATGGCTATGCTTTAAATTGCTTCGCTATCTCTGCACCGACTTTCTCTACGGCCGCCTTAGCCTCATCTGTGAGCTTACCTTTTCTCAGCTGCTCTAAGGTATCTGGTGCTTGAGTCTCCATAGCTGTCTGGAATGCCTCTTCAAATTCTTTGATCTTATTCACAGGGACATCTCTGAGTAGGCCATTTACTCCTAAGTAAATAATGGCTACCTGCTTCTCAACTGATACTGGTGAGTACTGTGCTTGCTTCAGAATTTCCACATTACGCTTACCCTTCTCAAGTACTGACGTCGTCGCTGCATCCAGGTCAGAACCAAACTTAGAGAAAGCTTCCAGCTCTCTGTATTGCGCCTGATCTAGCTTAAGAGTACCAGCTACTTTTTTCATAGACTTGATCTGAGCTGATCCTCCTACCCTTGATACGGAGATACCGACGTTAATCGCAGGTCTGATACCCGCATTAAAGAGGTTAGACTCCAAGAATATCTGGCCATCTGTGATCGAGATCACATTCGTCGGGATATACGCTGATACATCGGCTGCCTGTGTCTCAATGATCGGTAGAGCCGTAAGTGATCCACCACCTTTGACCAATCCAGCAGCCTTCAGGCTCTCTGGAAGATCATTCATGTCATTCGCTATACCGTCATCATTAATCACCTTAGCGGCTCTCTCCAATAGTCTGGAGTGAAGGTAGAATACATCACCTGGGTATGCCTCTCTTCCTGGAGGTCTTCTCAGTAGTAATGATACCTCTCTATAGGCCACCGCCTGCTTTGATAAATCATCATATACGATCAGTGCTGGACGCCCCGTATCTCTAAAAAATTCTCCAATCGCTGCACCTGAAAATGGTGCGTAGAACTGAAGTGGCGCAGGCTCAGCTGCTGCCGCAGATACGATCACAGTATACGGTAGTGCTCCTGCATCATCCAGTGTCTTAGCGACTTGCGCTACGGTGGATGACTTCTGTCCAGAAGCTACATATATGCAGAATACAGGCTCTCCCCTGTCGTAGAATTCTTTTTGATTGATGATGGTATCGATCGCTATCGCTGTCTTACCCGTCTGTCTGTCACCAATGATCAGCTCTCTCTGCCCTCTACCGATCGGTATCATGGAATCTATGGCCTTGATACCCGTCTGTAGCGGCTCAGTCACTGGCTGTCTGTAGATCACACCAGGTGCTTTTCTTTCGATCGGCATCTCATACATCTGTCCTGTGATAGGCCCTTTACCATCGATAGGCATACCCAGCGCATTCACCACTCTACCGAGCATTCCTTCACCGACATTGATCGAAGCGATCCGACCTGTACGTCTGACAGTAGAACCTTCCTTGATGCCGTCACCTTCTCCAAGGAGTACCACACCTACATTATCTTCTTCCAGGTTCAGGACGATGGCTTGTACGCCTGTCTCAAATTCGACGAGCTCACCTGCACGTGCCTTGGATAATCCATATACACGAGCAATACCATCACCCACTTCGAGGACAGTACCTACTTCTTCCAGTTCAGCTTCTGTGCTGAAGCCTGATAATTGTTGTTTGAGTATCGCTGAGATTTCGTCTGGTTTCACGTCAACCATGGTGGTAATATTTTATAATAATTTAAAATGCTTTCTCGTAGTCGTTTTTGGTAAATGCTTTCTTGAGCTTTTCTAATTTACCTTTGACACTGTCATCGTATAGTTTATCGCCGATCTCTATGATGAATCCACCAATGATTTCAGGATCTACATGAGATTCAATTTCTATTTTTTCTTCTGTGGCTTGGCTGGCCAACAACTTATTTTCTATCGCATCGATAATCGCTGGGTCTATCGCTTCAGCGGTCGTCAGTGAGATAGATGAGATCTTCTTGAGCTTCTGATACTGCTTCATGTACTGAGAGGCGATATCTGGAATATACATTTCCCGACCTTTCCTCATGACTATCTTGAAGAATTCCATCGTGAGCGTAGATAGCTTACCATCGAATATGGCTGAGAAGATTTTATTCTTTTTATCAGTCTTTACCACGGGACTCTTGAGCAAGAGCACGAGGTCTCTGCTTTCCATCGCCTTCTCTACCACCTGCATATCTCCCAGGACGGCATCCAGCTCTCCTCGATCCTTTGCCAGATCCAAGATTGATTTTGCGTATCGTGATGCTATTCTTGCTACTGACATTAATTCATGTTGAAGTCATTGACTAATTTATTCACGAAGTCTTCGTGCTCAGACTTACCTTTCAGCTCTTTCTTGATCACCTTCTCTGCTATTTCTAAGGCCATGATGCCTGCACTATTCTTCACCTCTGTGATGGCTGCTTTTTTCTGATTTTCAATTTCTATTTTAGCGTTCGTGGCTATCTTATTGGCTTCGAGTTTGGCCTGCTCTTTAGCCTCGCTGACGATTTGATTTTTCATGTCTTTCGCCTCGCTGAGGATTTTTGTTCTTTCTTCTCTGGCATCACCTAAGATTCTTTCATTCTCCGCTTTCATATTGGCCATTTCTTCTTTAGCCTTTTTAGCTTCATCAAGCGCACTTTGGATATCACCATTTCTTTTGTCTAATGCGTCCGCTATTGGTCTGAAAGCAAACTTTGACATCAGCGCCCAGAATAAAAGGAAGATGATCAGTGACCATAATGCCAAACCTGGGGTAGGCTGAAAAGGAGCGAAACTACTGGATAAAAATATAAAATTCATTGTCATAAAAATTTAAACATCAAAGGATAGATAACCAGCTGCCAACCGCAACTGGCTATCTACAATTTCGTTTTGCAATTAGAATTACTGGATGAATATTGATAACAATATTGCAATCAATGCTGCGCCCTCGATGAATGCAGCCATGATCAACATCGCACCTCTGATATCGCCAGATGCTTCTGGCTGTCGTGCGATAGCTTCCATAGCCTTACCACCGATCTGGCCTAAGCCAATACCGGCACCGATTACTGCAAGTCCTGCTCCAACTGCTGCTAACGTTCCTGTCATAATAAAATAATTATATGAATGATTTAATGATGATCGTCGTGGTCTTCGATGGCTGCTCCAATGTAGGAGGCCGTCAAAATCGTAAATACATATGCCTGTATGAAAGCGACGATTAGCTCTATCGCCATCATAAAGAGTGTCAAAGGAATGGCTAAACCAGTCCCAATCATGCTTCCCGCAAAACTCTCTCCCGCTTTTCCAAATATAAAGATCAAGCCAACGAAACTTAAGATCGCAATGTGTCCTGCTGATATATTACCAGCCAGACGCAGCATCAAAGTCAAAGGCTTAATGAATAATCCTAAAATCTCTACTGGTGTCAGTATCATTTTCACAAACCAAGGCACACCTGGAAAATTAAAGATGTGTCCCCAGTAGTGGCTGTTGCCATTGATATTCGTAATGACGAATACAATCAAAGCCATGACCATAGTCACAGTTAAACTACCTGATACATTCACACTTCCTAAGAAAGGCACCTGGCCCCATAGATTCAATCCCAGTATGAAAAAGAATATCGTCAGTAAGAGTGGTAAATATTTTTTGTGTTTGTGCTTAAGGAACGGGATAGCTACCTCATCCTTGATGAAGACGACCATAGGCTCCAGCAGTGACTGCAGGCCCGATGGTGCTTGTCCATCCCTGTTACTATATGACTTAGCCACTGAGCGGAATACCAAGAAGATCAGCAGTGCTACGATAAACATAGTCACCACATTCTTCGTAGGACTCAGGTCATAAAATGACGTCACTCCCCCTCCAAGTAATCCTCCATCCCAAATCGTCTTTTGCTCTATATTATATCCTTTGCCATTGATGATGGCGTATCTTTTTTCTATGTCCTTGCCCTCGGCATTCGTGGCATGTCCTGTATCAAAGCCTTGCACCTCAAATTTATCGGATGCTTTAAAGTCAGAGCAAGTGATTCTATGAATGTTGCCTTCGTATAGAACATAGTCTTTATAACCATAGTGACCATTGTCATGGTGACCTGCGGCGAACTTGCCTGTTGAAAATAATTCTAAGCCTCTGTCCTTATTGTAAATGATGGCTGGTAGTGGGATCCTGATCATATCCATGATCGTCAGGACATTGGCGTCACTGATATGGTGGATGGCAGTCGCTGCTGGATCATAGCCTTCACGATGGATGACCTTAGCGGGAGATCCACAGTCAGAAGCAAAGTGATTCGCTTCGTGGGTCTCATGGTCCGCAGAATGATCACCTTCATGTGCATGAGAGGAATGGTCGTGCCCTGAGTGATCATGATCATGGTCGTGATCATGCTGCTGTGCAGTCATCGTAATGGACAGTAAGAGCGAGAAAAATATTAAGAATTGCTTCATCACGAATTGATCAATTCAGAGGTTACCTAAAAATCGCTGCAAAGGTAGCTCTAAAGGATGGATTTAGGAAGTTTGACTTAGGTAATTTTAGTAAAATTGACCTGAAACATTAAGATTTTATTATTTGTAAATGCTTGATAAAGAAAAGGCTTCCACCGTTTGTATGGTGAAAGCCTTTTGAATTATACTTTGCTATTATAAAATACGGAATGGCCAATAGATTACATTATAATCTTTTGAATATCCGAACATATCTTTTAGAGTAGCGGCGCAATAACTAATGCAACGACAGCCATCAATTTCAGTAGGATATTCAGCGATGGGCCAGAAGTATCCTTGAATGGATCACCTACAGTGTCACCTACGACAGTCGCTTTGTGTGGTTCTGATCCCTTATAGTACATCTTACCATTGATCTCTACCCCTTCTTCAAACATCTTCTTGGCATTATCCCAAGCACCACCAGCATTAGACTGGAAGATTGCCATGAGGACGCCACAGACTGTTACACCCGCTAATAATCCACCTAACATCTCAGCTCCACCACCGAAGCCAATTAAGACAGGTGATGTCACAGCGATGACGCCTGGAAGAATCATTTCTCTGATGGAAGCCTTGGTGGATATTTCGACACACTTCTGGTAATCAGCCTTACCATCCGCAGCATCAAAGGTATCTTGATCAGCCTGACTCCATGATCGCAGCTCCTTGCCATCATATTTCTTCATCAGAGCTAAGGCCTTAGTCAGCTCAGGGATCTCCTTGAACTGTCTTCTGACCTCAGTTATCATATCCATAGCCGCACGTCCTACAGCATTCATAGAGAGTGCTGAGAATAAGAATGGCAACATGCCCCCTAAGAGCAGACCAGCCAATACTTTAGGCTTAGCAATATCAATGGTGGAAATACCAGCTGTAGCCATGAACGCCGCGAATAAAGCTAAAGCAGTCAGTGCCGCTGAGCCAATCGCAAATCCTTTTCCAATGGCTGCAGTCGTGTTGCCCACTGCATCTAATTTATCAGTACGCTGTCTGACTTCTTTCGGTAGCTCTGCCATCTCTGCGATACCTCCCGCATTGTCAGAGATCGGTCCGTATGCATCAATCGCAAGCTGGATACCTGTATTAGACAGCATCCCTACAGCTGCGATTGCAATACCGTATAATCCTGCAAAGTGGTGAGCTGCAATGATCGCTGCTGCTAATATGATCGTAGGAATGGCAGTCGACTGCATACCCACTCCGAGGCCAGCAATAATATTCGTGGCTGCTCCAGTCAATGACTGATCCACGATGGACTGCACTGGCTTTGTCCCAGTACCGGTGTAGTATTCTGTAATTTTTCCAATGGCCAAACCTGATGCCAATCCGCAAAGGATAGCGATGAAGACACCTGTAGAGGTATAGTCAATGCCGCCAACGGACCAAGATCCAGGTAGCATCCACTGAACGATGAAATAAGTCAAAATCAGCATCATGACTGCAGCTGAGTATTCTCCTAAATTCAACGCTTTGTGAGGATCACCACCTTCTTTAACCTTGACGAATAGTGAGCCTATGATGGATGTGATGATACCTACAGCAGCTAATACCAGAGGCAGGAGGACTGCTCCCTTACCACCAAAATTCTCAGCAAAGCCTGGAAGTGTCATAAAAGTAGCTCCCAATACCATCGTACCGATGATCGAACCTACATATGATTCGAAGAGGTCAGCACCCATTCCGGCTACATCTCCTACATTATCTCCTACATTGTCTGCAATGGTCGCAGGATTCAGTGGGTGATCCTCAGGGATACCAGCTTCTACTTTACCTACGAGGTCAGCTCCTACATCTGCGGCCTTAGTATATATACCACCTCCGACACGTGCGAAGAGTGCGATGGATGAAGCTCCAAATGAGAAACCGATCATGATATTAATCACGCGCTCGACTTCAGCCTGAGAGGTCATGCCAAACATATTACCATAGAGCAGGAACAAGAGACCTAAGCCTAAGACACCTAATCCGACAACACCCATACCCATGACAGATCCACCTGAGAAAGCCACTTCAAGGGCTTTAGCCAGACTGGTCCGAGCAGCATTGGTGGTACGCACATTAGCTTTAGTCGCTACCTTCATACCGATGAATCCTGCAGCGGCACTGAAGATCGCTCCCATAATAAAAGAGAATGCCACCAACATGGATGAGGTCTCCTTATTGGCTGTGAATGCCAGTAGCACTGCAACGATGACCACAAATATGGAAAGGACTTTATATTCTGCTTTGAGAAAGGCCATAGCTCCATCGGAGATGTTCTTAGCTATGCGGGCCATTTTCTCTGTGCCTACTTCTTGCTTGGATACCCACCCTGAACGGATGAAGGTATATGCCAAGGCTACAATCCCAAATAAAGGAATGATGTAACTGATGTTTTGCTCCATAATATAGATAGTTAAATTAGTCTATTTCGTTTACAATGATTTCTAAAGGGCAGCAAAAGTATGGTTTTTTAAAAATCTATCACTGTAGGCAGTGAAAAAAGATTGCTGGCGCAGTAAATATGGGCCTTCTCAGGTCTTGATAGAATCAATATTTAATATTTTGACTTATTTATTTATTATTTTTAGATTAGTCTAAATATCGTATATTTGAGGTCTATGTTATCCCAGACCGAAGAAAATTACCTGAAGGCCGTGTACAAGATCTCTGAGTCCGATCCTGGGCCTGTCAGCACGAACGCCATAGCCAAAATCATGCATACCTCTGCAGCCAGTGTGACTGACATGATCAAGCGGCTATCCGAAAAAAACTACGTAGACTATAAAAAATACTACGGTGTAGAGCTCACGCAGATGGGCAAGAACTCTGCCACACTGCTGATCAGAAAGCACCGCCTCTGGGAAACCTTCTTGGTGAATCAGCTCAAATTCTCATGGGAAGAAGTCCATGACATAGCAGAGCAGCTGGAGCATATCCAGTCCGACCAGCTCATCGAACGCCTGGATGAATACTTGAACTATCCCAAATTTGATCCTCACGGTGACCCAATACCCAGTACCGATGGAAAATTCACCATCAGAAATCAAACGGCTCTCTCCGATATGCAGATTGGCGACCAAGGCCAAGTCATCGGCGTCAAAATACACGACACCCCCTTCTTGCAACATCTGAATAAGATCGGCATTAAGATTAATACGGCTGTGGAGATCATCGCAAAACAAGAATATGATCAATCCACCACAGTCATCATCAACCAAAATGACCAAGTGCTTCTATCTGAAAAGGTCGCGACTAAAATCCTGTTGAAAAAAATATAACCATGAAGTACCTACTTTGGCAAGCATTAATCGCACTCTTGTTCAGTCACACCAGCTATGGCCAGTCCCAAAAAATAAATGTCGTCAGCTCCTGCTCCATCTTCGCTGATATGACGGACAACATTGCCGGAGATCTCATCAATCTGAAAAGCATCGTCCCGATCGGAGGTGATCCACATACCTACTCGCCTACACCTCAGAATGCACGCATCGTAGAAAAAGCAGACCTGGTCCTGATCAATGGCTTGACATTCGAAGGCTGGATAGAAGAGCTGATCGAGAATTCTGGTACCAAAGGAGAGACAGTCCTCATTACCACAGGAGTAGAGACGCTGAAGAGTCAGGAGTATGAGAACTCCGCTGACCCCCACGCCTGGATGACCGCTAAGAATGGACTCATTTACATAGAGAACATTAAGAATGCACTCATCGCTGCGGACCCTAAAAATACAGACGCCTACGAAAAAAACCATGCTGCCTACCGAGAGACGCTCACAGCACTACACGCCGAGATGACTGCAGAGATTGCCAAAATTCCCGAAGATAAACGCATCCTGATCACCTCTCATGATGCCTTCTCCTATTTCGGTCAAGCATATGGCCTAAGAGTCGAACCGATATTAGGCGTTTCTACAGAAGCCGATGTCCAGACGTCGGACATGATCAGGGTAGCTAAAGCAATAAAAAACTACCAAATACCTGCCCTTTTCGTAGAAAGCACCATCAACCCTAAGATCCTCCAGCAGATAGCTCAGGATAATGATATCGTCGTCGGCGGTGAGCTCTTCGCTGATTCGCTGGGCGATACAGATAGTGAAGGTGCTACTTACGTCGGTATGCTCAGACACAATGCTCAGACGATAGCCAGAGCGCTCAGTGTCACCCAGAACAGTGGTACCACAGCTGCCACAGAACAAAAAACACAAGACGATAGAGGCAATTGGAAATCAATACTCACACCTTTCTTTCTGGGACTGCTCGCAGCCTTGATCTTTGGGATATACTTAAAACTAAAGGTAAAACGTGGATAATATCTCAATCAAAGTCGAAGGCCTCTCCGTATCCTATGATCGAAAGCGAGTACTGAGTAACATCTACCTCAACATAGAAGCAGGAAATGTCTATGGGGTCATTGGCCCTAATGGCGCCGGCAAGTCTACCCTCTTCAAATCAATCCTGGGTCTGATCGAACCTAATGCTGGAAAGATGACAGTGCTGGACCAAGAGATAGAAGCAGTACGACGTAAGGTGGCCTACGTACCACAGAAAGATGATGTGGACTGGCAGTTTCCGGCCACAGTATTTGACATCGTCATGATGGGTCGCTATCCATTCAAAAGCCTCTTCAGCAGACTGGACGAAGAGGACAAGCGTATCGCTGATGAGGCCCTCGAGTCACTCGGCATCACTCACCTGAAAGACCGCCAGATCGGTGCACTCTCTGGAGGACAGCAGCAGCGGGTGTTCATTGCTCGTGCGCTCTGCCAGCAGGCAGAAGTCTTCCTGCTGGACGAACCTTTTGTCGGCATAGACATCACCACAGAGGAGACCATCATCAGAATATTAAAAAAACTGGCAGCTGAAGGTAAGACACTACTGGTGGTGCATCATGATCTCTCCACAGTCGAGTCCTACTTTAACAAGGTGATC
>CALFUK010000143.1 GCA_937929945.1 uncultured Saprospiraceae bacterium | reverse complement strand
TGGGAGTGGATCGGCTCCTACATTGTATTATTACCTATAGGACTGGTTATGCTTTATGCTGTGTCCTATGTCATAGGTGGCACGCTACAATACTTCCCAGGCTATGATGATATGCTAGAGGACTACATCGCACTGTTTGATCAAATGAACCCGACGCTCCTGCTAATAGCGGGAGGATTCATTGGCCCTGTATGTGAAGAGATCATTTTCAGAGGTGTCATCCTAAAGGGCTTTCTCCAGTCCTATGCCCCTCAGAAAGCGATTATCTATTCCGCTTTGATCTTTGGGGTGATCCACTTCATCCCACTCCAAGTCATCAGCGCCTTCTTTGCCGGACTTGTCTTAGGCTATATATATTACAAGACTAAGTCATTATGGCTTCCCATCATCATTCATGTGATCAATAATGTCCTGGCATTTGTCTTAGGTGTAGAGGCAGAACAAGAGGCTTCTCGAACACTATTCGAGAGCGAAGGGCTCTACATTGCTTCATTCGCGGCAGCAGCACTGATCGCTTGGGGAGCGTACCTAGCATTTGAATATTTACATGGCCCTGCGCGGGATAGCAGTGCCAATGAATCAAGAAGCAGTTAGTAAAAATCCATTACGAAATATGATCATACGTCAAGCTACCATTGCTGACATAGCGGCTATTAGAGACTTAGTCTACGAGCTCGCAGTTTACGAGAATGAACCAGATGCCCTGACCGCTAGTTTAGCCCACTACCAAGAGCAATTTGAGGCGGGACTCTATGATGTCATAGTAGCAGAGGTCAATGACGAAATCGTCGGCATGGCGCTCTACTACCTGCGCTTCTCTACGTGGAAGGGTAAGATGATGCACCTTGAAGATTTCTATGTAAAGGAAGCATACCGAAGAAGCGGTACTGGTAAAAAGATTTTTGATGCCTTTCTGGAAGAATCAAAATCCCAAAGCTGCACGATGGTCATCTGGCAGGTGCTGGACTGGAATCAGATCGCCATCAATTTCTACGATAAGTATGATGCAGTGTATGATAAGGGCTGGTGGAATTGTAAACTCTATTTCTAAGGATGCGAGAGTTACTTACACAATTAAATAGTGACTTTATCAAGCTAAATTACATCTCCCTCTTAATAAAGCCCTTCGTATAATCCAATAACGGCTCCAGGCGTAAATCATCCAAATTCAATGAATTCAGATAGCTAAACGCTAAATCATGGTAAGCGTCTCTCACTTGGACGGCATATTCTTTCGCATTCACATCCCTGAAATACTGCTTCACTCGGTCGACCTTATCTGAAGTGTCCCCATAATAAGCCGACTCAAAATCAGCCCTCTCCTCTCCTACTAAGAGTTCTCGTGTCTTTAGGAAGAGGTAAGTCTTCTTACCCTGAATGATATCGCCCCCCACCTGCTTACCAAACTTATCAGGGTCTGCATAGGTATCCAATATGTCATCCTGTATCTGGAATGAGATGCCAAAGTGAGTCCCAAACTGATATAGCTTCTCAGCTACTTCTGGAGTAGCACCTCCCAGCATGGCTCCTATGCGGAGTGACACACCCAGAAGGACAGCTGTCTTCTTACGAATCATCTCGATGTAATCCTCGATCTGCACATCAAGCATCTTTTCAAAATCCATATCCATCTGCTGACCCTCGCAAATCTCTATAGCTGCCTGATTAAAATGCTGAAAAAGCGCTGTCTTATCTTGATAAGATGTCTGCATCAGATACTGATAGGCATAGAGCAGCATCACATCGCCAGAAAGAATAGCATGGTTAAGATCGTACTTCTTATGCACCGTAGTCTGGCCTCTTCTGGTAGGTGCCTCATCCATAATATCATCGTGGACCAAGGTGAAATTATGAAATACCTCTATCGCCAATGCCGCAGGGAGAGCCTCATCTAGCTCATCTCTAAATAGCTGATAAGCTAACAATGATAAGAGAGGTCTGGCCCGCTTGGCTGGTAGTGATAAGATATAATTCGCAGGATCATACAGTGAGGCAGGTGCTGCACTAAATTTCTCCTTTAGCAAGTAATCTTGAAATACATTCTTAATTTGCGAAGCTGTATACATGCTGTAAAAGTATAAACCTTATATATGAAAACGCTAAGCTATCTCGTATTAATTTCTTTCTTGATGATCTGTGTGAATGCCTGTCAAGACACCAGCATGGAGGCTGAGCTCGTCATCTACAACGCCAAAATCCAAACTGTAGACGATAACAATAGCATCGTCCAAGCTCTCGCCGTAAAGGATGGTAGAGTCATCGCCACTGGTACTGATCAAGAGATATCTCAGTATAAAGCCACTCAAAAAATAGACGCCGAAGGAAAATTCGTCATGCCTGGATTCATCGAAGGACATGGACACTTCTCTGGTCTGGGCTACAGCCTGATCAACTTAAACCTCATGAACACTGTCAGCTGGGATGAAATCGTAGGCTTAGTGGAAGAAAAAGTCAAGTCTGCCAAGCCTGGTGAATGGATCGAAGGCCGAGGGTGGCATCAAGAGAAGTGGATCGAATCACCTGGCGAGACCACTAATGGGTACCCCTACCACAAGAAGCTGAGTGATGTCTCTCCTGATAATCCGGTCATCCTGACTCATGCCAGTGGTCATGGCCTATTCGCCAATGAAAAAGCGATGGAAATAGCAGGCGTCACCATAGAGACCCCTGACCCTAAAGGGGGCCGAATCGTCAGAGATGATGCAGGTGAGGCTGTGGGCGTCTTCGAAGAGCGTGCTATGAGCACCATCAGAGCCAGCCACGAAGCATACTTAGACGGACTGAGTGCAGAAGAGCTCACTGCTAAGTGGTACAGCGCCATCGAGAAGGCACAGGAAGAATGCCTGCGTAAGGGAGTGACCTCATTTCAAGATGCCGGCTCCAGCTATACTGAATGCAAGCGATATGAGGGCCTCGCAAATGACAAAAAATTGGACATGAGACTCTGGGTTATGATCAGACAGACCGCCAAAAATCTGCAAGGCAAAGTCGCTGAATATAGAAAGGTCAATCTAGGAGATCACTTCTATACCTGCCGCGCGCTTAAGACATCTGTGGACGGTGCTCTTGGATCCTACGGAGCGTGGCTCTTAAAATCTTATGACGATAAGTCAGATTTTGTTGGCCAAAATACCACCGAGATAGACGAGATCGAGAAAATATCTAAGATAGCTGACGCCAATGAGATGCAATACTGTGTACACGCCATAGGAGATAGAGCCAATCGAGAAGTTCTCGATATATTCAGCCAGTACGTGACTCCTGAGAAGAACATGCGGTGGAGAATCGAACATGCACAACATATCCATCCTGATGACATACCGAGATTTTCAGAGCTCGGGGTGATACCTGCGATGCAAGGCATCCACTGTACCTCTGATGCGCCATTCGTAGTGAAGCGCCTTGGACAACAACGAGCAAGGGAAGGCGCTTACGCTTGGCGATCCCTTATGGATGCAGGATCAATCATCGCCAATGGCACAGATGCTCCCGTCGAGGATGTGGACCCAATCCCGTCTCTATATGCATCAGTGACGCGTAAGAGAGCTGATAACAAAATGATCTTCTTTCCCATGCAGAAGATGAACCGAATAGAAGCCATCAGGTCCTACACCATCAATAATGCTTATGCGGCATTTGAAGAAGAATATAAGGGTAGCTTAGAAGTCGGAAAAGTAGCAGACATTGTGATCTTATCAGAGGACCTGATGACTTGCAGCGATGATGATATTTTGAACACTGAAATCCTTTATACGATTGTCGATGGCGAGATTAAATATCAGAAAGAGATGTGATATAGAGGGTTATCTTGAATTTTAATTTTCTTATGATGGTCAATGTCAGAAGGCTTTGTATGCCTCCAGCATAACGCTAAGCCCGTGTATTCCTAACACTAATTTGAGTGGCAGGCTATTGAAAAGGGAGCTGGGCTATCGCTATCACTAAGCTTTTAGTCTGCTGACGGTTTTACTAATTCCACGAATGTATCACTGAGACTTGACAAAGGTTGCTATCTTCCGAGTATTCATCACGTCCTAAAACGGCTGATAATATCTAAAAGAGATCCTCACTTATTTTTAATGATTACTTAACATCTGCTATCTGAGGAATACACGATTAACCATTGTCATATAGGTGCATACTTGTTAAAAAAGGTGTGAGGACATTCGGGCGAATACCCCACACCACGCTCTACACCTTAAAAGAGCATTTTACGTTATCGGTTCAAAGTCAATGACATGCTTAAGTAATTAAAACTTAGTGGATTAGTATAAGCACTCTTTCCAAATATACGACTAAATCTGCTCTATCTTAAGGCAATTCACTTAAAATTAAGAGTCGCAGCTTTAGGTAATCTGAAGTATGATCAGTGCTTTGTAGCGAAAAGATTGATGCTGTAAATACCATACGAGCTGTTGTAGTAGCTAAGTTCATCTTGGCATACATGTTTCAATAAGAGCTCTTTAGGTAGCTCAATCCCTCTTTTATTTTGTATTTCTATGTGTTGAAATCCCGCTGATTCTACGATATTCAAGTAGTCATGGATTTGCAAGACACCTACCACACATCCAGCATATTCTTCAGCTGCACGCTGCAGCTCGATAGAGATCGGTCCTTCTATGACCAGATCAGAAATTGAAAAATGACCTGTTTGCTTTAAGATTCGGAAGATCTCGGAGAAGGCTTTTTGCTTGTCAGGTACTAGATTCATGACACAGTTACTCACCACGACATCTACACTTTCGTCTTCTATCGGTATAGATTCGATGTCTCCTTCAATAAAAGATACATTTTCCAGATTCAATAAGTCACGATTGCGTTTCGCCCTTTCTATCATAGCACCCACAAAGTCCAGGCCTATGACTCTGCCAGTCGGTCCGGTCTCAGCACGAGCAATGAAACAGTCATTGCCAGCACCGCAGCCTAAATCCATCACCACATCTCCCTGGCTGATCTGCGCCAGTCCAACAGGCAATCCACATCCAAGTCCTAAATCCGCTGGCTCGACATAACCTTCAGTTTCGGAGGCATCTTCGGATATATCACTGTAGTCTATTGACGGAGCGCAGTTTGATTGCTCCTGTAGTGATCCCTGCCTAGCTATGTGGGCGTATTTAGCTTTGACTAGGCTTTTCAGGTTTTTCACTATGATGCGTTTTACAATTATCAAAATATAAAAATAGAGAACTCTGATTGGATGATCAGCCCGTCTTTAGAATCCTTTTATCTTGCCTCCCAAAATACAAACATCTTTAAAGCAGACCATGCCAGAACCAATCAGAATCGAACTACCTGAAATATTTAATATGAAGACGGTCAACAGCTGGCTCTTCTTAGACCCAGAACCAACTCTCGTAGACTGTGGAGAACTCACCGAAGCTTCATATAACGCTCTGGCACAGGGACTCGCCTCTCACGGACTAAAAGTCAGCGATATAAAGCGCATAATCATTACACACGCTCACGTGGATCATATGGGTATGGCCAATCGAATCGTAAGAGAAAGTGGGGCAATGGTGTGGCTCTCAGAATATGCTGCCGAATGGGCTGAGCATGTCATAGAAAAATGGCCCGCACGGACAGCCCTCATTGAAAAGACACTGCGTCGACGCTTGCAGCCAGAGTCGCCTATCGTACAGATGCTATTAGCAGGTAGTGCAGCCTTCTCAGAGATGCTCAGCTACTGGGAGCCCATTCCCCCAGAGCACGTACAAACGTTTCAATCCGCCGATGGAGTAGAAATCGGTGGTGAGCACTGGGATGCCATCTATGCTCCAGGCCACTCATCTACTCAGACCTGCTTCTACCAGCCTGAGAGTCGATACCTACTCAGTGCTGATATGTTGCTCAATATTGCTCCTACTCCGGTGATTGAGGCTGACCCATTTCAAGCAGGCGTCAGAATGCGAGGCCTATCCACGATGATGCAATCTTACGAGACATTCAGAGCGATGGATATAGCTACTGCTTACCCAGGTCACTATCTTCCATTTCAGAATGTCACAGAAGTCATTGACAGACAGGTCAGTCGAATCCGTCAAAGAGCTGCGCAGTGTCATGACTTCATTCGATCAGGCAGCGCTGACTTCGGTACACTACTGCTACAGATGTATCCTAAGAGGATGAGTTTTCCCGCGATAGCTATGATGATAGGCTACTTAGATCTTCTGGAGGATGAAGGCCTGATTACCGCTGACATGCATCAGGGCATCCTTCAATACAGATCGCTGAGCTAAAGCCTGACGAACGGCGACCAGATGATCAGAAAAATTATAAATCAAATGGATCCCCGATCGAAAGTCGTCCGTCATTTGAAGATGAACAATGAAAATAAGAGTCCAACAAGATTTATTGGATGAAAGCTATTACTTTTGCCCTTCTAAAAATCAGAACCTATGATCAGTGTCAATAATCTAACCGTCCAATTTGGCAAGCGAGTCCTCTTCGATGAGGTGAATTTGAAATTTAATCAAGGGAATTGTTACGGAGTGATCGGTGCGAACGGGGCGGGTAAGTCTACCTTCATGAAGATCATGTCAGGGCAAGATGATCCCACTGGCGGAAGCATCGACATAGAACCTGGTAATCGGATGTCAGTACTCAAACAAGATCACTACGAATTCGATGAGTTTCAGGTATTGGAGACTGTGATCATGGGTCATAAGGAGATGTATGATATCATGAAAGAAAAAAATGATATCTACATGAATCCTGATGCGACAGAAGCGGAAGGACTGAAAGCAGCAGAGCTCGAAAATCAGTTTGGAGAAATGGGAGGCTGGGAAGCTGACGCGAATGCTGCTGGCCTACTCAGCAACATGGGGATCAAAGAAGATCTCCACCACAAGCAAATGAAAGAACTGAATGCGCCACAGAAGGTAAAGGTGCTTCTGGCACAAGCGCTATTCGGGGAGCCAGACTTGCTCCTGCTCGATGAGCCTACGAATGACCTGGATGCTGTGACCGTGACTTGGCTCGCAGACTTCTTAGCAGAATTTAAGAATACAGTCATCGTAGTCTCTCACGATCGATACTTTCTGGATATGGTCTGTACCCATGTGGTCGATATTGACTTTGGTCAGATCAGAATATTCACAGGTAACTATACCTTCTGGTACGAGTCCAGCCAGCTGATGGCCCAGCAGATTGCTAATAAAAACAAAAAGGTAGAGACGAAGCGGAAAGAAATGATGGAATTCATCCAGCGATTCGCCGCCAATGCCTCTAAGTCAAGACAAGCGACCAGCCGTAAGAAAGCACTGGAAAAACTGAATGTGGAAGACATCAAACCATCTACCCGAAAATATCCATTCATTCACTTCAATTCAGAACGTGAGATCGGAGATCAACTCCTCAGGATCAACAATATGGGCTACACTAACGAAGCTGGTGATGTCCTCTTCTCTGGTCTTAATCTCATCATGAATCGGAATGATAAGATCGCTCTAATCAGTCGTGAACCATCAGCAGTGACTGCCGTATACCAGATCCTGGATGACCAACTGAAACCTGACTCTGGCACCATAGAGTGGGGTCAGACCATTTCTAAAGCCTACCTGCCTACGGAGAATGAAGCCTTCTTCTCTGATGCACAGGACATGGAATTGATCGACTGGCTCAGACAGTTTTCGGAGAATAAGGATGAACAATTCATACGCGGCTTCTTAGGAAGAATGCTCTTCTCAGGAGAAGAAGTCTTCAAAAAGTCAAGCGTGCTCTCAGGTGGAGAAAAAGTCAGGTGCATGCTCTCCAGAATGATGCTGGCACATCCTAACTTCTTACTGCTAGACGAGCCAACGAATCACTTAGACCTCGAATCAATCACGGCATTAAATAACTCTCTGAAGGAATTTCCAGGAAGCTTGATTATGACCTCTCATGATCACGAACTCCTTAACACCTCCTGTAATCGGATAGTGGAAATCGGGCCAAATGGCATGATCGATCAGCTGATGTCGTACAATGAGTATGTCAGATCTGACAAGGTCAAATCACAGCGGGAAAAAATCTATCGACAAGCGGTGGTGGCCTAATGTTGAATTTTTAATGCTTAGTGCTTAATTTTTTTTGTGACGTAGAAGTGCTACCCAGTCTGCGTTCTTTTTATTTATTGGTTTTGGTGGATCTCCTATATTGATGTCTCTCCCTGCTTTGATACTGCTGAGGCTGCCTTGAAGTAGCTCTCCGCCTGCTTTAGGATCATACCAATCTATAGAAAACGCTCCCGTCGCTGCGGATAAATCGATTAGAGGCATTTCGCCTTGGCTCTGGTAGATAACATAGATATTGCCAGGATCTGCAAAGCAGTAGCCATCACCTGTCACTAACTGAGGCTGAGCCTTCATCTGCGCAAAAGGTAGATAGTCTCTAAAGAAATCTACGGCTACTTTGGACTGTCGCCAGAGTAAGTCGCGGCTCCTCCAGTCCTCACAGTCAAGGTCAGCTGGCGGGTACTTATAGCCGAAATACCATTCTACTCCGGGGCCGCCTGCCATTAAATGGCCCCACAAGACTTCGTGTCTGAGGGTATCATGATCTGGATCATCCTTATCAGGCATGGCACCCATCCAATAGAAGCCAATCTCATCCATGGGAGAGTACCAGGTCTTACCCGCTGCAGTCGATTTATCAATGTACTTAATGGTCTGCGTATGGATTTCTTTACGCTTGTCTATTTGGAGAGATAATCCATCAATAGATTTTATCTGATATAGAGAGTCTACAATAGAATCACGGGCGGTAATCCAAGAATGGGTATGGACGACGACTGGGTGCTGGTATGGATCTACTTCTTTTATGTAGTCAGCCATGGCCTGTCGCTGCCTGGTATTCTGACCGTCAGGCGTGAAGAATGCTGGACCATTTTCTTCCCCCAGATTCCATACGATCTCTTTGTGATGAGCGAATCTGGCGATCAGCTCGCGATAGTAGAGTCTTCTCATCGGGCCGGTATTTCCCTCGTCTAGTAGTAGCTCATTCTCCGTCTCTTGCAGGACGAAGTGTAGCAGTACACCTTTGTCCTCCATATGGGAAAAGACAATATCCCATTGATCCAGCTTACTGCAGTCCATCCGATCAAAATCAGAGTGAGAGACATAGGGCCACACATCCTTACCATCACCCGTTACATTCATGGTCAGAAAGTATATGGTATTCATCCCCATATCAGCAATGTAATTGACAGCACCGATGATCCCCTTCCCCTTGCCATTTTGCCAGCTAGGATCACCCGCATTCCAATCCTGGAGATGAGACTCATAGGATTTGATGAAAATTTGATTGGGATTATGAGAATAAGTGCTATCAAAATCTTCGTAGGCTAAAAAATTCTCTGGAGAATTGGGGCCTACTTTCAAGTGATACTCTTTGGATTCTGAATACTGAAGATATCGCTCCCCTACATAGTCGAGCCTCCCCTTTTCACTGCTATTAGATGATAGATCACTGACTAAAATTGATCCTATCTGTCCATCAAAAGCCAGAGCCTGGCCCGCAGGCGAGTCAGCGACAGCAATATTTTCGCCTGTCTGAAATGATACTCTGTAGGACCACTCACCTACTCGATCAGGACTAAACCACACTCTCCATATAGCCCCAGAGCTTGCACTCGTCTCTCCAGCATCACCATCAGCAGCATAATATCCAGGGACTACATAGCTATGATCACCTTGTGTAAATGTGACATCCATTCGATAATTTAAGAATGGATTGTCCTGTCCCATCTCAGCAAGCTCAGGCCCCTCAAAATCAAGTTTTACTTTTTCATATTTCTCGACTTCATAATCATACTTCACCTGATTTACACAGGACATGATTACCCAAGACAATAAAACTAACAGGACCAAACACTTCATCTTAATCGAGCTCATATGATAAATGTAAGAAGAGAGCCGTGATAATTAGTGAGACCTATTATATATTTAATCATTAAAGACCAACATCGCGAAGCAGATATATACACTTTGAACTTTTCACACCTACACTCATCTATGTTTACAGGTGAGATAAATACACTTTGAGCTTTTTATATCTGTACTTATCTATATTTTAAAGTGAGATAAATACACTTTGAACTTTTTATATCTGTACTTATCTATGTTCTAAACTGAGATAAATACACTTTGAACTTTTTATATTTGTATTTATCTATGTTTAAAAGTGAGATAAATACACTTTAAAATATCTATATTTGTATTTATCTATACATAACTCGGATGGAAATCACTGGAAGACAGGCACAAATAAAGGCGATGAAAGCCCTATATTCTCTGGATAAATCCTACTTTCTGGCTATCACTGGTAGACGCAGAGTCGGGAAGACATTTCTTATAGATCAAGTCTATCAAGAAAGAATGTGCTATCGGGTCACTGGCATCCAAGACGGAAGCCAGGAAGCACAGATTCTGAATTTCGTGCAGAAACTGGCAGAGTATAGCGACATGCCCATTGTCACGGCACCTGAAAATTGGCAGCAGGCATTCATCTTATTCAAATCTTACTTACAGTCCCTCCCAAAAAATAAAAAGCACATCATCTTCATGGACGAGCTGCCGTGGATGGCGACACCAAGATCTGGATTCATACAGCTATTGGCACACCTCTGGAATGACTACCTGTCAAAGGAGAAACACTTTGTCTTAGTGATCTGTGGCTCTTCTACATCATGGATCACCAAGCGTATCGTCAATGATAAGGGGGGATTTCATAATCGACTGACACACACCTTAGCTCTACAGCCATTTACACTCAAGGAAACCAAAGAATTCTTACTCTCAAAAAAAATAAGACTCACTGATCATGCGATCACAGAACTATACATGATCATGGGAGGTATACCATACTACCTGGAAAACATAAGGAAAGGAGAATCGCCGACAGTAGCCATAGACCGAATGTGCTTCTCAGAGACAGGCATCCTGCGCCACGAATATGACAATCTGTACAAAGCCCTATTCGACAATGCTGCGAATCATGAAGCGATTGTCAAAGCACTCGCTACAGCCAAGTCAGGCCTGACCAGAGCTGAAATCATTAAGAAATCTAAAGTCAATGCTGGAGGGCCATATACAAGAGCAATGGATGATCTACTTTTATCAGGATTCATTGTAGAAGAAACTCCATTCGGCAGAAAGAAGCGAGGCTCTATCTATCGATTGGCAGATGAATATTCTGTATTCTTCCACCGATTTATATCATCATCTAAAAAAGCCTCCAAAGGGATATGGCAGCTGATCTCACAATCTCAGAAATATAAAATATGGGCTGGATACGCATTCGAGTCTGTCTGTCAAAAACACATAGAAGCAATCAAAAAAGCACTGGACATAAGTAAAGTCTACACCGAAACCGCTAGCTACAGACACACCAGTCAAACCACTGCAACAGGATTTCAGATAGACCTACTCATAGATCGTAAAGACAAGGCCATCAACTTATGCGAATGTAAATACCACGATGCCCCCATCGTCATCAATGCCAAATATGCTAAGCAACTCAATGAAAGAAAGGCTCTCTTTAAATCTGCTACGGGAAGCAAAAAAACACTTTTCACGACTATGATCACAAACCAAGACATCGTGAAAAATGAATACTACAAAGATGCAGTAGATACTCATATCTCGATCACTGCACTTCTGAAGTGATCATTATTCTGGAATCTGATCTTTGAATTCGTCCCAGCCATCCACTAATGCCTTCACTACAGGACTGCCGACTAAGTATGCAGACTCCAAAGAAGGGATGTAGGCAGAGTACCCCTTACCTGTCAGCTTCTCCCCTGCTAAACTCTGATAGGCACTGATCCCAGGCCACTGCATGGTAAAGTTAGAAGCTGTACGCAGCACTAACATCCTGTTCTTATCAGCCAGCCCTAATGCATCTAATCTTTCCATTGAATGCCAGGTCCCGACCTCTTCCATGGCGGAGGTCACAAAGTTACCTTGCCCCTCAGTCCAATAGTCTACCCAGTCATTCGCCCAGTCATTAAAAAGCTTCCCATGCCAATAAGTACTGGCTGCGAGCTGGGTACCGATCATAACTACGGGCTTCATTTCTGCTGCTGCATAGCCCTTATACTGAGCCCTCATTTGGCTGATGTCCTCGTTGTCAGGAAGCACTATATCCTTAGTCATGTTATACGCCCAATGCAGCAACTTTTGGTTCATCTGAATAGCTACGACTTCTCTCTCTTTGGGAAATGGCTTTTGGTATGGCTCCGTCTTCCTGAGGGGGATGTAACCTGTAGTCCATCCATCAGGTATCTCTCGGGCATCGATCTCATGAGAGAGATCTCCATCAATGACCCAGTCAGCCCATACTGCGGATGCTGTAGGTGCATCTTTAGGATCTACACCGCTGATTCCAGCGACCAGCCAATAAGCCTTAGACAAATCGAATCGGTCATCCAGCCCTAAGGAAGTGATCGAAACTGCTGTCTTCGTATTACCTACACCTGTGACGATACCCAAGACCCCCATGTCTTCATTATACCTAAGATCACGATATCCTGCTGGAAATGGGAGGGTCTTATCTAATGGTAGCCTTTCTACCCAGTTCTGAAATTCTCCGGGTCGATCACCCTCATCTTCACCTGGTTCAAACATGCTGACCAGTACGACCTTAATCGGAATCTTTGCCTGTGATTTTTGATCGACCTGCGGCTGCTGACAGCTCATGATGAGTACCACCGGCACGAGAAAATACAGGAAGTATAACTTTTTATCGATTGTCATATGTCAGTTTATCTATTGATTGAGTTACGAATGTATTCCAGCGATCCTGCCATACGGACAGTGCTTTTCGTTTGTCTTCTTCATCGAGTGCTGAGTAGGTGATGCCATTTTGACTCAACTTTTTGAGTGCTGCTAAGTCCAGCTCCCAGGCCATGTATATACTCCAATAATCATAGCTCAGCCCTTGATAGTCAAAGATCAACGGGTCATCCGAACTAATGGTGCAGTTAATGCCTCGGCGCAAATAAGTGCTCGCTGGATGATTTCGTAGATCTTGAATGTATCCAAGTATTTGGTTACTGAGCGGATTGATCTCCATGCAAATATCTTTTTCTATGACCCGATCAATCAATGACGGATAACGAAATAGATTAAAGCCGTGGCCTATCCTTTTAGTGCCTAATAAAATAGCATCATATAGATTATCATTACTCGCCCAATTACTCTCCCCATCATGTAGATATAAGGGGAGCTCTACACCATGCTCTACCTCTAATTGGTCCAGCTGTAAAAATTGATCCACATGATAAGATGTCGGATGTCCAGCATCCTCCTCGGCGACAAGATCAAATCCAGAGACCCAGTCAGGGTATGATTTCTTTAATTCAATCGTCTCTATTATATCAGCTTCAATTGCGGCTCCACTCCTGAATCTCAAATTCTGATGCAGGACCTTCATTGTAAAATGTGGATCAAGCTGCCTCGCTTCGGCGAGAGCTGTAGCCAGGTGCTGTACGAAGCGACTGAGTGGCATAGTGCCAGGTGCATCATCGAGCGTGTAGAGATAATTTCTGAATGGCATTCGCAGCTCCGTGTGCTGCACATTGTCTTCGATTAAAAGCTGACAGGCATGTGACAGGTAAGCTGGAAAAACAGGCTCATACCTCAGGATGCCTGTGATCCGCTGAAAGACGTACTCAAATTCCTTCCAAACATCCACAGAGTCCCTGCTCATCTCTTCATCAAATGTCAAGTATGACCGTAGTCGGGCGCGAGCGCTGAGGTCAGTGCTGAGCAGCTCTTGGACAGATCGATAGCCCGGCGCTACATCTGACTCTCGGAAGGCTTGGAACTGACCGATGACATTGTCTTCACCTTCATTCTCTTCCCAGTAGACATACATTTCTGGTAGATCAAGGGCCTTATCAATAATCCAATCCGCATCACCCATGGCCAAAGTATGCATGTGCAGTGCGCCACCTTTAGGCATCTTCTTGATGAGCTTATAGAGTTCGTTATTCTCTATGTGCTGCTTGGATTGGTAAAAATCACGCGCTGGCGGAAAGAAATGATCTGACTGATATTGATTTAATTGTCTGCGCTGGATCTGATTCAACAGCCGGTCCAGCTCTTGTTCTGTCTCTGATAAGCCGACACCAGCGGAAAAGTATTGATCCCGATCTTGCTGGACAAGAGCAGCTCTTCGCTGATCATAGCTGGCTCTATCTGAGATCACTGGTAAGGCTGACTCTGGGACTGTAGCTTGCTGAGTGGCACAAGAAATTAAGGTAATTACACATAGGGTTAGCAGGCCCCATTCGATCAAGACTCTCAACATATAATTAAATGTAATTATTTCATATGTGAAATTTTAAGATTCACGAATTATCCATAGATAAGTCATGTAAATCTTTTGATTTACAGATGGATGGCCGAGCTGATTCACCAGTTACTTATGATAACATCTGAAACATTGTGTATGACCATTGGCCCTATGAAGGCTTTTGAGCTTTCTATCTTCGCACTCAAAATTTATTTAGGATAGCCATAGACGATTCATTTATTGAAAGTCTATCTTGCAAGCATACACAGATCTTATGCTGGATAGATTTCAAATCAATCAAAAGGGAAGTACTGTCAAGACTGAAGTACTCGCTGGAGTGACCACCTTTCTAACGATGTCCTACATCATATTTGTCAATCCCTCTATTCTGGCTCAGACGGGGATGGATTATGAGTCAGTCTTTATCGCTACCTGCATCGCAGCAGCCATCGGCACCCTCATTATGGGACTCTTTGCCAATCTGCCTTTTGCACTGGCTCCTGGCATGGGCCTTAATGCCTTTTTCACTTTCACTGTGGTATTTGGATTAGGCTATACCTGGCAGCAGGGTTTGGCCATCGTTTTTTTATCTGGCGTTCTATTTTTGATTCTGACCATCACAGGTGTGAGGCGCACCATCATTGACGCCATACCACTCTTTCTGAAGCAAGCTATCACTCCAGGCATCGGCCTCTTCATAGCCCTTATCGGTCTGAACAATGCCGGAGTCATAGATGTAAACCAAGGACCGATCATCGATATTATCCTGCAGCAAGAAGCGCTCAATAAGGACCAACTGATCAGCCAAGTGAACGAAGCCCCACCGCAAATTATACAGCTGGGCAAACTAGCCAACCCTGCGGTGCTGCTGACGATCATCGGATTTGTGATATTGACCGTATTTATGATTCTGAAAATAAGGGCGGGCATGATCTGGGCAGTCTTGCTGACCACTGTCATCGGTATCCCTATGGGTGTCACCCAGCTCCCAGAAAGCTATGACATCAGCTCTATTAATATCAGCCCGACAGCCTTCCAGCTCGACATAGCGGGACTCTTCCGTACTGCAGGAGATGGCATGGTATGGAGCTCCATCCTATCTGTTTTGATTGTGATAATCAGCTTTACCATCGTAGACTTACTGGATACTTTAGGCACGCTCCTCGGCACGGCGAGCAAAGGCAATCTGCTCGATGATGATGGAAATGTCCCTCGAATGAATCAAGCACTATTCGCTGATGCGACAGCTACCACCATAGGGGCACTACTCGGCACCTCATCTGTAACGACCTACATAGAGAGTGGCTCTGGCATCATCGAGGGAGGAAAGACTGGCCTGACAGCTGTCACAGCGGCAGTGTTGTTTTTAGCTGCGATTTTATTAGCGCCGATCGCAGGTATCGTACCCGTTGCAGCCACTTCTCCTATACTGATCATGGTCGGCCTACTGATGATGGATGGCATCAAGAAGATTGATCTTGATCGCTTGGATATAGCCATACCAGCAGTCCTGCTGATCATTATGATGCCATTTAGCTACAGTATCGCAAATGGTATAGCTATCGGGCTGATGATGTATGTCTTGATTCAGTTAGTGCAAGGCAACATCAGAAAAATACACCCTATTCTGATCGTTTTGGTGTTGTTATTCCTTTTAAAATACCTATTTATTTAAATGATCGCTTAGTGAGACCTAAGCTTACTTAAACGGGATACAGTGTTAATCATGCATCCTTAGCTAACCAATTTTTAATCCATCGGATTTCTGAATAGCTGACATCAAAGTCTAAGCTCTGCATGATCTCATTAGAAGGTTCGTCCAAGCGATCCCCAAATGCATCCTTCAATTTTTTGATACGAGCGTCAGGCAGAAGACTGGTAATTTTGATTTTATCATCTTTCAGCAGCTTACCCATATGGCCTTCTATCGTGCCGATACTGAGCTTACGCTCCTTAGCGATCTCTCCGATCGACAGGCCCTCCTCCATCAGTTTATGCGTGATGATATAAGTCTCTCCTACCACTCGCTTGGCTTTCTTCTTTTTTCTATCAGGGTCGAAGAGGATGACTTGCTTGTACTGCTCTTGACCTTGGTAGAGCGCTACGCCTTTCATCTCTAAGGCATATAGCTGCTGGACTTGGCGCCAGCACTCATCTATCAGATCCTGCGTGACATGCATATACTTCTTACTCCCTGATCGCTTCTTCCAGATAGATGCGTGCTTCTCCAGACCTAAGATCAGTTTATGGTATAGTTCATTTGTGAAGTAGTCTATGGCTTTCGCATACCTCTGCCTGATCACTGATGTCCCTTGACCATCTCTTTCCAGATCTTGCAGTTGTATTTTAAATTTTTCAGCCGTCGCATCCAGCCTGTCCAGTACACCGAAGGCCTGCTTCGCCTGGAGTAGCGCATCTGCCTGAGAAGGAATATCAAAATCCAGCATGAAGCTCTCCCAAGCCTCTGCATAAGCCAATAGTTTCTTCATCGAGAAGCTGCTCAAAAGAAGCTGCCTGGCGTACTGGTCTTTAGCCTGAGCCAGCTCTTCCTGTACCTGATCATCTAATCGCAGTGAACTGTAAAAAGCGGAGACTCGCTGATCGACAATGATATTCTGCGATTTGATTTTGGAGGAAAGCTTAATCCCATCCAGTGATCTACATCGACTCAGTGCTACGTACAGCTGGCCAGGGGCAAAGGTATTTTCCAAATCCAGGATGACATCTTCGAACGTCAGGCCCTGGCTCTTATGCACGGTGATCGCCCACGCCAGTCGAAAGGGATACTGCTGGAACGTGCCTACATCTTCTTGCTCTATGTGTTTCGTCTCTGCATCGACGGTATACTTGGTATTCTTCCATTGCTCTTCTACGACGTCTATGGCGAAGTCGTCCTCTATCAGATGCACCTTGATCTTATCATCATCAATGGATTCTATCGTGCCCAGCTTACCATTGTAATACAGCCCATCAGAATGATTTTTAACGAACATGACTTGGGCCCCCTTTTTGAGGACCAGCTCTGCCTTCGTCGGATAGGCTGATTCGTAGAACTTACCAGTGACTTTAGCTTTCAGCTTGACTAGCTTACCATCCAGACGGTTCAGTTCTTTTTCATTGATGGCATCCGCCTTACGATTGTGCGTAGTGAGGGTGATGACTTCATCCGTCTTTACCGACTCTTGGTAGCGCTGGTTAAGCAGCTCTACATCACTGCCGTGACTGACACCATTTCTGATGCGATTGAGCACATTGATGAATACTTCATCCGCCTGGCGGTATACTTTCTGCAGCTCTATCTGTATTGCTCCACACTCATTCCAGGCTATGGAGTCAAAGAAAAATGGGCTGCTGTAATATTCCTTCAGGACATTCCACTCATGTGGCTTAATGATGGGTGCCAGCTGAAACAAATCTCCAATGACCAGCAGCTGGACTCCACCAAAGGGCAGTGGGTTTTTTCGAATCCGCCGCAGCGTAAAATCTATGGCATCCAGCAGATCAGCTCTGACCATACTGATCTCATCGATCACCAACAGCTGAAGCTCGATCAATACCTGACGCTTCTCCTGCCTTAATTTTTGCTTCTGTGCGAGGACTCTACGATTGGTGATATTCTCTATCGTGACAAAATCATGAGTGGGCGCAAAAGTCGTCGTCGGCAGCTGAAAGAATGAATGAATGGTCACCCCCTTGGCATTCACCGCAGCCACACCAGTCGGTGCTACCACGGCCGTTCGCTTAGTAGATTTCTTGATGACCTCCTTAAGGAGCGTTGTCTTACCTGTCCCTGCCTTACCCGTGAGAAATACTGATCTACTGGTGTGTAGTATAAACTGCTCGGCTATATATCGTTCTCTATTTTCCACACTATAGACTCAGACTGATCATAGTACACAATATAAGAAGTCTGCCATAACATTTTCCACAATGCAGAATGTCATTTAGTAAAATGATTTATCCCCAGGTCGAGCAACATCGCTTGATTCTTTTCAGGAATGGAATCAACATCAGGATGGCTGTCCACAGCCTGACTGACCGAAGCTTCTCGCAGAAGATGGATCAAGGGATAGGGAGATCGATTGGTATAATTTCTCACGTCATCCCGCTCTAAGTCTGCGAACTGATACCAAGGATGAAAGCTCGCAATCTGGATCACGCCCTCTAATCCTTGGTCGACTAAGAGCTGATTAGCCAGCTCTATGAGATCGAGGTATTCATCAAAATGCTGCCAGCCATCAGCGAGAATCAACACGCTGGTCTCCAGGTCATCTGAAGATTGTGTAGATAAGCAATCAAGCTCATGCTGTAAGTGCAGCAATACGCTCTCTGCATCGCATCCAGCTATGGGTACATATTTGATACGATCATTCTGAAAAGGAGACCGAGCAAAGGGGCACAAGTTGAGCCCAATGACTGTGGATTTGATCCAAGCCTTGGTTTTTTCAGTACAGCCTGATAGTGATGTCTCCATGGATCTAAGCTACGTATAATCATATGATGGAGTAGATTTTTTTAAAGCAAGAATAACCTGGGGGCTCACTGGACTTAAATATGAAGTGAGGTGTTGAACATTCATAATTATTGAACTGTAAAACCAGGATAGATCCAAGCTCTTACATACACTGAATCTATAAAAAGCCATAGGCTTTGGGGTCAAAATACTGCAAGTGGCATGAGAAAAAAACCCAAGCTGTGATTAGAATAGAGAGATTACTTTCCTTGCAGTTGGCTGAGGTAGCGTCCAGCTTCCGCCTGTCGATAATACTGATCTCGACTCGAAAGTACCTTGAGCCTAGAAGTCGCTGTCGCAGAATCACCAGAAAAATACGCCGTCACGGCCAAATACCACTCTGCCTGGTCATAATACGGATTGGTGGATTCTATCATCTGTAGTGCAGTCTCAGCATCAGCAAAATTCTTGAGTCGTAGATTGGTCACCCCTTTCATCAAGTGATATTTACCAGCGTATTTTTGTAAAAAATCCTTATCGGACGGAAGAGATTGTAGGATTGTTAGAGCAGACTGATAATCCCGCTGCGAGAAAGCCGAAACCGCCTTTTGCCATTGATCTTCAGCTGCTAATACTGCTCCACTACGCAGTAAGTCATATGACGGATCATCTAATTCAGCCATGAGGATGGGTTCTTGCTTGATTTCACCAGTGGATATCTCTGACTGCTGCATTCCTCTGAAGTAATATCCGATGAGTCCTAAGGCAATAAAGAGTAAAAGGGCATAAGGCCATACCACATTATTAGCTAAGCCTCGAGGTGCCTCTGGCCTGGCTTGGCTGGTCTCAGTCTCTTTGAATGCTTGCTTAAACTTAGCTTTTAGCTCTTTTTCGCCTTCCTCTCTGATGAGTCTTCGAGAGAGCAGATGCGCATCGATATCTTGACTGAGCTTCGGATATTTGTCTTTAGCCTTATGAAAGGCAGCTCTATCGACAGCGCTGAGCTTACCATTTAGGTAGTCATCTATTTGATCGAGATAGTATGCTATTTCTTTGTCAGACATGAGATCCAAGATTGTCAGTGATTAAGCGTTTTAGTTTTTTCAGGCACTTATATTTCATGCTTCGTGCACTCTCGGCTCCACTCAGATTAGACCGCTCTGCTATTTCATCCATGGCGTATCCATAGTAAGCCCAGTCCAGCAGTATCCTCTGACACGGCTGCCCCAGGAGATCCATCAGACCCATGATTTTTGCCACTTCATCTTTTGCATCCATTATACTGAGCAGGTCTTTTTCTTTAGCATCCCATTCTGTCAATTCCTGAGTCGCTGCATTCTTATTAGACGCATTCCTTCTGGAAACATCAACAGCGGTATTGTAAAAAATAGAATAGAAGTAGGATGAAATCTTGCTGTCACCTTTGAATGATCTGTCTCGGATGGTTCTGATGAGCTTGACTAATCCGTCTGCATAGGCATCCTGAATGTCTTCATCTGACAGGTGCAGTTTCTGATTGACCTTCGCAATAAAGCCGCGATGAATGTTAAAAAGATGCATCGACATATCTTCGAAGGACTGTCCTCCAGCTCGAATCCCTTCGATGATGCTCTGATCTGAAAAGGATGACTCCTTCATAATCCCAAAATAACTAAAGTGACATAAATACAGGAAGGATGCTCCCAAAAGTATGATCCAAATGTGCAAATGAGTCTTTGATATTAACAGGATAACATCGAGACCTAGCTTCACTCCAGTCCTAATGGACTACATCATCATCTGACCTCTTAAGATAAGACTCAGGTCAAATCCAGATCTAAGTCTATGGAAATTTTACTCATTTGAAAATAGCAAATCAACTGTCTTCCAAAATGAACAGAATACAGTATGAGGTTTAAGTTGACTTTCACTTATGATAATCAGGTAAAATACTGCAATGACTTGACAAAATCTTACAAAAAAATAGCCATCTCTTTTATTTAATTTATGGTAGTTACGTGAATCAAAATCAATCTACACTTATGCTGTACGCTTACCTTTCATCTTTACAACAACACTGGTACAGAATATTTGGCCACCTGACTCATAAAAGTAGAATAAAGACCTCTAGCTGTCTATTGGGCTTCTGGATTTGTCTGATGAGCTCTACCATCGTGGCACAGACTGCTGATAGACCTAATATCATTATCATGATGACTGATGATCAGGGCTATGGAGACATAGGTGCCCATGGCAATCCGCACCTGAAGACACCGCACATCGAGTCCATCGGAAAGAATGGCTTAGAGATGACACACTTTTTCACCTACCCTAACTGCTCGGCCTCCAGAGCCGCGATACTCACCGGTAGATATCCATACCGCACGGGTGTGACTGCCGTGACGCAGGTGGATCACCTCATGAATACCTCAGAAATCACCATCGCAGAAGTACTCAGTGAGCACGGGTATAAGACAGGTATATTTGGTAAGTGGCACCTGGGAGACAACTATCCCATGAGGCCCACTGACCAAGGATTTCAAGAAGCGCTGGTGCATAAGGGCGGAGGCATCGGCCAGGCTGCTGGCCCTGCTGGCAATACCTACTTTGACCCCATACTGGAGCACAACAATGAATCAAAAAAATACCAAGGCTACTGTGACGACATATTCACTGAGGCCGCCATCAGCTACATAGAGCAGCATCAGGATGAGCCCTTCTTAGTCTATCTGGCGACTAATCTGCCTCATCTTCCCTTGCAGGTGCCAGAAGCTCGCGCTGAGCCATATCGCAAAAAAGGGCTGCATGAAGACAATGCACTGGCCTACGGCATGATTGATAACATAGACGATAACGTAGGAAGGGTCGTGAACAAAGTCAAAGAACTTGGCCTGTATGACAACACCATCGTCATCTTCTTATCCGATAATGGGCCACGGCATCGGCGCACCAAGAATGACTCCTACCCTGGCAGATGGACCGCTAATCTCAGAGGAACCAAGACAAGCGTCTACGACTGTGGCATCCGCGTCCCCTTCTACGTCAGCTGGCCTGAGCAGCTACGACAGAATCGACAGACGCCGAAGATGGGAGCCATCATCGACATCTTTCCTACCATGCTGGAGGCATGCCAGATCACACCAGACAAGTCAGTTCATTTAGATGGTCAGTCCCTGCTGCCACTCTGGAAAGGTGAGTCCATATCTGGACTGGACGAACGAGTCTTCTTCGTCCAGATGCACTACGGGCCTACGCCATTTAAGTACATGCACTTCACGGCCAGAGGCCAAAAATATAAACTGGTAAGTCCACACGATTTTCCACACGGCATCGTCCATCAGCCGACGGACCACGTCTTAAAAAATGTATTACAGAATTTAGAACTATACGATGTAGAACTCGATCCAAGTGAACGAATCAATATTGCTGCAGAGCATCCCGATATCGTGGAGGACATGCTGGCGCAATATGAAGACTGGTTTGACGAAGTCATCGAGGAACGAGAAGCTAAGGGCATCCAGAGAATACACTTAGGGACCGAAGCACAACGTCACACTAACCTATCTCGCTTTGATTGGGGAGGACCCCGAGTCATCTCCCGCTTCGACTACGGCGGCCCCCGAGTCATAGAAGATAATCAGCTGGGCTACTGGCGAGTGAGCACAGCAGCAGGGCTATACGACATCTCCTATGATCTTCCAGCGCTGGAAAAGGATGGCATAGCTCATCTCAAATACAATCGCATCCACCATAAGCTACCCTATAAAAAAGGACAAAAGAAAATCGTATTCAAAAACATAACACTTCCATCAGCTGAAGGAAATCTACACGCTTATCTGAAGTCTCAGAGACTGGCTACAGGACCACTCTTCGTCGATGTAAAAAAACTAGACTAATGGCTCAAGGACTACAATCAGGCATGGAGGTCGATCAAGTAGAATTATTCAAAGTAGCTCCGCGCTGGCTCTTCCTCAAGATCACGACCAAGAACGGCCTGACTGGCTGGGGCGAACCTGTGGTAGAAGGTAGAGCCGCCACCGTAGAGACAGCCATCAATGAGATGCGTCCCTTCCTCATTGGCCATCCTGCCAATAAGATAGAGGACTTCTGGCAGATGGTGTACAGAGGCGGATTCTACAGAGGCGGACCTGTGCTGATGAGCGCACTTTCTGGAGTAGACCAAGCTCTCTGGGATATCAAAGGTAAGGCTCTGGGTGTACCTATCTACGAGCTGCTGGGTGGCGCCGTGCGCGATAAGATGAAGATATACGGCTGGGTACACGGAGATACCGAGGCGGACCTGGCCAGTGCTGCCAAAAAAAGAATTGCTGATGGATTCTCCGCCCTGAAAATGGTCGTCACGGATCAGCTGGAGTGGATCGATGCTCCAGATAAAGTGAGAGAAGCTGCGGCAAAGCTGGCAGCTGTGCGAGAGGCCGTAGGAGACACCATACCTATCGGTGTGGACTTTCACGGGCGGGTGCACAAGGGCATGGTGAAAATAATGGTCAAAGCCTTGGAGCCACATCAGCCTTATTTCATCGAAGAGGCGCTACTCTCTGAGCACAATGACGCACTGCTCAACCTGCAGGCTTACACCTCCATCCCACTGGCCACTGGAGAGCGCATGTATTCCAGATGGGACTTTAAGCACATCATTCAGAATGGATCCATCGACATCGTACAGCCAGACCTGAGTCATGCCGGCGGCATCTCGGAAGTGAAAAAAATAGCCACCATGGCGGAGGCCTATGATGTCGCCATAGCTCCGCACTGCCCCCTTGGGCCCATCTCACTCGCCGCAGCGTTCCAGATAGATTTCTCCTGTATCAATGCGCTGATCCAAGAGACCAGCCTCGGCATAGACTATGGAGATGATATCCAGCTGACACACTACCTGAAAGATCCAGACGCTTTTAAATTGCGAGATGGCTATGTGCCGCTGCCCACCGCTCCTGGGCTGGGTATCGAAATAGACGAAGAAAAAGTACGCACAGCAGCTGCCACAGGTCACGACTGGAAGAATCCCATCTGGCGCAATGCTGATGGCTCCGTAGCAGAATGGTAACATCCACACACTCACTTTATGATACAGACTCAGATGGCAGAAACTAAAACTCGGAAAAGGTACCACATCCTCGCGCTGATCTTTATCACTGTCGTCATCAACTACATGGACCGCAGTAATATCTCAGTCGCAGCCTCTGCCATCCAAGATGAGCTGAGCCTGACCAAGGTGCAGCTGGGCCTCATCTTCTCAGCCTTTGCTTGGTCCTACTCCTCCCTTCAGATACCCGGTGGCATCTTAGTGGACTATGTGAAGCCACGTATCCTGTACCCCTTTCTGATGGTCTTTTGGTCTCTCGCCACCTTAGTGCAGGGGGCTGTAGGCTCAGTCACAGCACTCATCGGCTGCAGAGTCGCCATAGGTGCATTTGAGGCTCCCTCCTATCCGTGTAATAATAAGATTGTCACCAGCTGGTTTCCCGAAAAAGAGAGAGCCTCTGCTATCGCCGTCTACACTTCTGGACAGTTCATCGGTTTGGCATTTTTGACACCAGCCTTGATCCTGATACAGAACTATATGGGCTGGCGCGGCCTTTTCATTGTGTCTGGACTCATCGGAATCGTCTGGGCGCTCATCTGGTACATCTTCTACCGAGACCCGCAGGATCACCCACGCATCAGTGACGCTGAACTGGCTTACATCAGTGATCAGGAGGAGACCACGCTGACCCACATCACCATCGAGAAAGAGACACAGGTCTTCTCCTGGACAGACTTGAAGAAGGCATTCTCATATAGAAAACTGTGGGGCGTCTACTTAGGTCAATTTTGTCTTGGCTCTCTGTTCATTTTCTTCCTCACTTGGTTTCCTACGTACCTGATCGAGTACCGTGGTTTGGATTTTATCAAGTCAGGCTTCTTGGCATCTCTGCCTTTCTTAGCTGCCTTTGTGGGAGTGCTTCTGGCAGGTTTCACATCTGATGCGCTGGTGAAGCGCGGCTACTCCAATGAATTGGCAAGAAAAGCGCCCGTACTGCTCGGCATGCTGCTCTCACTTTCCATTATAGGTGCTAACTATACTGACAATACGGCGATGATCATCTTCTTTTTATCCCTAGCCTTCTTCGGTAATGGGCTGGCCTCCATCACCTGGGTCTTTATATCCTTATTGGCTCCCCGTCGGCTGATCGGGCTCATTGGAGGTGTCTTTAATTTTATAGGTGGTCTGTCGGCTGCCATTACACCAGTGGTCATCGGATATTTAGCTGAAGACGGCGATTTCAAGCCAGCACTACTCTACATTGGCTTTTTAGCCTTTTTGGGCTTTCTCTCCTATTTATTATTGGTGGGTAAGGTGGAGCGTATTGTGGAGTGATGCGTCTTGGATGCAGAATGCATTTTGCAAAGATGTAGTCTTGTATTACTTTGACTTATCATTCCAAAACCAAAACGTCAATTCCATTTATATAATGGCCGAGCTGTTTATTCCGACTCGGTCAGATCAGTCCTTCTTCCGATTCAGGCTGAGCGCCTTGAGCATCCATCGGGGCAGAGGCTTTTCAGGATCACGCTTCTGCAGATTCAGGTACCAACCTATTTTTTTGAGAATGGGGATCTTATGTGCCTCTACGAATTCGATTAGCGTACCATCTGGATCTTCGATGTAGGCGAAATGGCCTGCTGCCTCTCCCATGTCAAAGCTCTCGCTGCTGTCCACGGTAAAGGGATGCCCCTTCGACTCACAGCGTGCTTTCATCTCAGACATGCCCTGCACATCAAAGCAGAGATGGATGTAGCCTATGTCTCCCCAGTACCGATCTTTAAATATCTGGCGAGGCGTACGATCCATCGCTTGTATCAGTTCGATCTGGCTGCCACCGATCCACTCGCTGAAGGGGCCACGCCTAGGCTGGCTGTGCGTCAGTACGACACGTCGATACCGCTCTCGGCCACCAGGCAGGCAGCTGAAATCTTCGAACCGATCCGTCTGATCAAAGACGACTGTGTCATAGCCCAAAATATCTTGGTAAAAAATAATAGAAGCCTCCATGTCGGTAACTCCAATGGTGCATCCATAAATACCTCCTGTACTTACAGTGCTCGCTGTAAACCAATCATCACCGGGCACAACATCCACCATATTCCCATAAGGATCTTGCACATAGAAGTGCTCTACCCCATCTGGTCTTTTCATCGGCTCACAGAGCAGCTTTATCTTTTGAGCTTTTAGATGACTGTAGCTCGACCTGACGTCATCACTTTTCACCGAGGCGATAGAGATACCTATATCTCCTACCTGGAGTTCATTAGGAGCGGCTACTGGAGTTCTGCTCGTGTATTGCCAGATCTCTATGCCTCCACCACCTCGCATACTCATCGCTAAGACGGCGTGTCTGTCATGCGGCTGACCACCCGTGTAGGGCAGCATGAGAGCCGCCGTAGCAGCTTCATCAAAGATCGGAATGTCGATGCGAAAGGCTCTGCGATACCACGCCCACAGAGCATAGGTATCAGGATTGCCAATCCCTATCTGCTGTATGCCGCCTATGATCGGTTTAGCCATAAGTGTCGTTACAGCGTGGCAGTTTCCAGTTGCGCTGCAGTCGTATTATAGCTACCATTCTTCAGCTTCAAGGCGATCTGCTCGAAAGCATCCAGCGTGATATCTATGTCTTCAAAGGTGTGCGTCGCAGTAGGAATAAGTCTTAGTAATATCATCCCCTTAGGAATAACAGGATAGACCACAATCGAGCAGAAAATATTGAAATTATCCCGCATGTCCTGGACTAAGGCCATTGCCTCTTCCACTGACCCATGCATGTACACAGGTGTCACGCAGCTATTCGTCATCCCAATATCCAGTCCTCTTTCTTTAAGTCCAGCTTGCAGCTTTTTGACATTCTCCCAGAGTTTATTTTTAAGCTCTGGCATCTGCTTCATCATGTCTAGCCGCTTCTTAGCTCCGATCACGATTGGCATCGGCACTGACTTCGCATAGATCTGAGACCTGATGTTATATTTTAAGTATTGGATGATGCCCTTATCTCCCGCCAAAAAGGCTCCGATACTGGCAAATGACTTCGCGAAGGTCGCAAAGTACAGATCGATGTCATCCTGAATGCCTTGCTCCTCGCCTGCTCCAGCACCTGTCTCTCCCAGCGTACCGAATCCATGCGCATCATCTACGAACAGCCTGAAGTCAAACTCCTGCTTGAGCGCTACGATCTCTCGCAGCCTACCCTGATCCCCTCGCATACCAAAGACACCCTCTGAGATGACCAAGATGCCTCCCTGAGTCCCTTCTACGAGCTTAGTCGCCCTGACCAGACACTTCTGTAGACTTTCTATGTTGTTGTGCTCAAAGGCAAAACGCTTACCCAGATGCATCCTGACACCATCCACGATGCAAGCGTGACACTCGCTGTCATAGACAATCACATCGTGTCTGTCCACCAGCGCATCCACCGCTGACATGATGCCTTGATAACCAAAATTGAGCAGCAGCGCTGCCTCCTTAGACTCAAATGCTGCCAATTCTGCCTCCAACGCATCATGGTGATCCGTATTACCAGACATCATTCGCGATCCCATCGGATAGGCTAGTCCCCAGTCCTGCGTGGCTTGGGCATCTACTTCTCTAACCTCGGGATGGTTCCCCAGTCCCAAGTAGTTGTTGACACTCCAGCATATGATTTCTTTCCCCTTGAATTGCATTCGGTTAGCCAATTCTCCTGTCAGCTTTGGGAAAATCCAGTACCCTTCAGCGACGTCAGCATATTTCCCGAGGGGCCCGGGATTGCTTTTTCGTTTTTCAAAAATATCCATTCCTCTACATTAGTTAATAAATGTAATGATTTATCAGGACTCATCTGATTTTGAATGTTAAAGTTTTAAGGGATGAAGGAGTAAGTATGGTACTGAGGAATGGGTAGATTTTTGGGATTGAGATATAGATTAGCTATGATTAGCTTACTATGGCTCATTGGAAGCCATAGAAGGCAATTGCACCGATCTTCGAGGATTGTATCCTCGAAGCAATACGATTGAAACTTACTGACAGTCATATCAAAATTTATCGCCACTACTATTCACGTTAACACAAAACCCTCATTTGAACCTAACTCCAGTCGATCAATATCAAGTAACGTCTCTCCTCCAAGATAGTTAGAAGCACTGCTGTACAGATATGCCTCAGGCTGACTCACTATCCCTCCTCTTACCAGATTGTCGTGAATGTATTTAAGCTTTTGATTGATCCAAGAAGGACTTATCAGTTCTACAGGATGATTA
>CALFUK010000142.1 GCA_937929945.1 uncultured Saprospiraceae bacterium | reverse complement strand
GACTGAAGTTGAATTAGATCAAGGCTTCGAAGTACAGGCCGGTTCTGTATTCCATGCCTATATCGATGGCTGCAATTAGACCTCTCATATTCTTTTACAATACACTGTGTTCAAGCAGCTCTTCCCTCCTTAGGAAGAGCTGCTTTTTTTACGCCTCCGATGCAGAAATTTGTCATCATTTTTATTAAAAAATGACGCCAAATTTCTAATTGGTTTGTTTGCTTAACCTGGTACCATGTACCAGGCTACCGATATTTGATGCCGCTGGCATCTGGGTCGTGCTTATGTTTTGCCAGTAGCTCATTGTCTCTATCCCTTTGTAGATATGCCTCCCACCTGATTCTGATGAATCAGTTCCTTCCTTTGGAAGTAAAATTTACTTACTTCCATTCAGATTATATCGGAAGCAGTCAGTCATCCTGAATTTATTTCAGGATCTGGCATTGTGCGCAGGGGTGATTATTGTTCTCATACAATAGAAAAGGCATTTTTTTAACCCATCCACATGGCTTACCAATCCCTGACGGGCTTACCAATCCCAACAACTTCTTTGTGAAGAGCATCAGTCGTTAGGCAACCATTTAGTTTCAGCCGTGACTGATAGGACTGAATGGTCCTGTAGGGAATCAGATGTCTTAAATAGACATCTGATAATGAAGGAACCTCGGCTCCGTCCGAGGATGGGACTGAACGATCTGCTCGCAGAATCCAAGATCCTCAATGGGTCTTGGATAGTGAAGGAACCTCGGCTCCGCCCGAAGATGGGCTGGCTAAGAAATTGTCAGAATCTTCAGCCCCCCTCAATACCCAGATGCTGAAATAAATTCAGCATGACTCGCACTTTTTTAATAACCTTTTTAGTGCGTGAACCCTTAGCCCCCACCAGTGACTGATGTCACGATTCCTTCTCTTCATAGGTCGGTTTACGGCCTTTGATCACGCTTGCAGCGTGACCCTTCAGTCTTCTTGTGATCAAGGGAGATGTAGAGGGTTAGAATTTGCGGCCATTGAGCCCCCCACCCGTGACTGATGTCACGGTTCCTTCTCTTCAAAGGTCGGTTTACGACCTTTGATCACGCTTGCAGCGTGACCGTTCAGTCCTACCAAAAACTAATTTCGACTTCTCCAAATGATTTTATAGCCAAAAATCGAGGCAAAAATCACCTTTTTATCTAACTATCTGTATATCAATTAATTAAGCACCCCTGATTCGCATGCCATGACCAAATAGTGCAAGGATTTTTTGGCTCGTGACCAAATAGTGCAAGTATTAGACAGTATAGTGAAAGTCATTTCAGGCTTAACAATGGACATTTACACACATGTGAAGCTTAACTAAAGAGCTGAGACATTCACCCTTATTTTATCAATAAAACATTATATGCTATGAAACTTATCAACACCCTTTTATTTACATGTTTGGTATTCTTACAACTCCTGGCACAAGATATGTCAGAACTTCTCAGTGATCAATTAATAATCACTGACGTGACTCAAGACAACTCTTCTGCTTTAGATCCTTTCTCCTTACAATTGCGATATACTTTCCCTATGAGTATGGGAAGTAGCGATGACTGGCTCATGACGACAGTGGACGAGCCTGGTATCGGACGATCATTATCCATTGGAGAATTTAGATTCGATGGAGGTGCTAACCTACCTATCAATTTACCAGAAGCATTGTACATAAGATCTTTTGACGATTTTGGTTACCGTATAGGCGTCGGGACTAATACACCGACCGCAACATTGGATGTCATCGCGAATGACGCAATGGCTCCAGGAATCTCCTCAGTGCATGGATATGCGGCAGGTGCAAGTGTAGATATACCTGCTTTTTATGGTGAAAATACAGTTGATGATAATTTTGGCATAGGGGTACAAGGAGTAGGCGCATGGGTAGGTGTGAGTGGTACTGCTGCAGGTACTGATTCTAATTATGGTGTCTTCGGACAAGTGAACCAAAATCCTAACATGACAAATCTTGCAGGATTCTTCGATGGAGATGTCACTGTGACAGGTACTTTCAATAATCCTTCTGATGAAAAGCTGAAGACAGATATTATGAGCCTTGCTGACAATGGTAAAAAATCAGGCATCAGGACTCTTGACAAAATCGCTCAACTCAACCCCAAGTCATATGTATACGCAGAGAAATATAAGAAAGTGATGAACTTACCATCGAATAAGCAAAATGGATTCATTGCACAAGAACTACAAGCCATTTTCCCAGAATTAGTCAAAAATAATGTCTACAGATCACCTTCTAAGAAAGATGAGAAAGTGGAATTTTTAGGTGTCGATTATATGGGCCTCATACCTATCTTGACTGCAGGCATCCAAGAATTATCTGCAGAAAATGATGAGCTTAAACAGCGTCTATCAAAATTAGAAAATCAGTTAGTGCAAGTCTTATCCAAGATAGACTAACCAGCCTCTCAAAATCTTTAAAAATCTAAATGTTTCAAAAAAAGCACTCCTCTTTCGAGGAGTGCTTTACTACCCTAATTCAATAGTAATAAATAGACAACAAAACTTAGTCAACCAGAACAATCAGATGCGTCAAAAAACAATCTGTCATGATGAACCATACCAAAACCAAAAAAATCCTTGATCTAATCACCAAAACAATTTTCAAGATGAAAAATAGATGCCCTTTTTTATGTCTGTTCATTTTAGTATTAACCATTTGTTCCCAAAAATCCTTTGGTCAAACAGCTCCAGATTTAATATATAATGTAAACACTCAGCTTGATTACTCCTCTGTAGGAGCCATCGCTAACAGCTTTAATCAAGCCAGGAGAGAGGAAGAGATGCAGTTGAACCTTGCAGCCAATACCATTGCAGATTTAGTGATGCCGACTCAGGCTACTTGGGACGCATTCTCCGATGATCAAAAATCTCTATACATATTAAATGATGAGCGTACAGCGAGAGCTGGAATAGACTACGGTGGTGGTGTATCTTATAAAGGACTACCCTTCAATGGAATAGAAGCTAACATAGATGTTGTAGCGCAAGACTGGGCTCAATATAATGTTGATAATAACATTTTTGAACATTGTCACAATGGAAGTTGTCCTGTAGATAGAATTAATGCAGCATTTCCTCCCGGATGCACCGAATTTGGAGGAGGCATTGAAAATCTATCCGCAAGCAGTGAAGGGACTTCATTCTCCACTGAGGGCGCTCTTTTACAAGCCATCTTTGGCTGGAACTATCAAGATGGGGCAGCTTTTCCAGGAGATCCTAATATCGTGTGGGGCCATCGCCGAGCTAACCTTGATCAAAGCTTCAACGATAATTATGGTGATCCTAATGAAGAAGGATTGGTCGGATTTGGAATCGCACAAACGAATAACCCTGCTGTCACGTGGAAGACCGTAGTCGTCGTCAAATTCGCTGATCCCTCACCAGCACCTGCATGTAATAATTACAATATAACAGTAGAGACCCCTGTTGGCGGTGCTGCCGCGCCACAAGGGTTTACATGTGCAACAGCCTTCCCAATCAACGCTCCGGCTACTTATAATGCTCCTGCAGCTAATCAAGAAATGGGCGCTGCTGATCAGAATAGTGCTACCCACGCCATCTGGTACCGATTTACGCCGCCCATGTCAGGGATGATTAATGTCAGATCTTGTAATATTGCCGCCAACAATGGAGTCATGGGAGGTGGTCACAACCATGTATATCCTAGCACAACCAATTGTAATTCTGCTGCCGCAGATGTAGCCAATCTCATACATACCAGCTCTAACACATGCGGCAACCAAACATCAACACAAGATATCCCTGTAACAGCTGGAACCCCTATCTATATAGAATGGGATGATTCAGGTGGTAGCGCAGGTTTTACATGGATTCTTGAATATGTCAATAATAACGGTGGTCAGTGTAACCAGCATGAAACAGTGAATGCACCGACCACCACGGGAACCACCCAAGCTTCATTAACGATCTCAACTAACGGTGCACTCACTGCGACATCAGCCATATTTTCTGCGCCTACCATCAATCTTAATCAAGGCTTTAATGTACCAGCGAATACGACTTTCGAAACTAACCAAGCTGGATGTGCTGGCGGTGCTGTTGAAGATGGGACCTGTGCTGCTCCATATACACTTACCTGTGGGACACCACTAAATCTTACCACAGTCGGTGGCACTAATAACTGGGAAGATTATGGTTTTGGAGCAAATTATCCTGGTCCAGAGCGAGTCCATCAACTTACTTTACAGGGCAATCAAACAGTGACGATTACACTGAGTAATTTCAATTTGGATTTAGACTTTTTTGTATCCACAGCTTGTGATGATGACCCCAACTTTATCGTTGGCTCAGCAGCTACCTTAGACAATCCAGAAGTAGTCACTATAACTAATCCCTTCCCGCAAGCAGAGACAGTATACATCATAGTTGATACATTTGGTCAGCCTGATGGAGACACTTACACCTTATCATGTAATTAATCGAACACAATTATTTAAACCTGAAAAATTAATTCATATGTCAATATCAAATAGAGAATCAGAAGTCCTTAGATTGATCGCCTACGAATACACGAACTTAGAAATTGCCAAAACATTATGCATAAGTCATCATACAGTAGACTCTCATCGCAAATCTGCAATGGTCAAGCTAAAAGTCAAAAATACAGCAGGCTTGATCCGTAGAGCATTTGAACTAGGCATACTTCAAATTAATAAAATGGCAAGAACAGATGATTCACAAGCCTTTTCGCTAACAGTAAGCCGATAGACAAAATCCTCAATTATTATAATTCATTACGTCACACTCTAAATAATATTAAAATGAAAACACTATTAAAGTCATCATATTTGATCATCATTATATTACTCCTCAGTCATGGGATGACAGCTCAAACCATCACTTGGCTGGGCACGACTGATGCTAATTGGCATACACCAACTAATTGGATGCCAAATGGAATCCCTAGTGACACTGATGAAGTACTGATCAACAGTGGGGTGATGAATGACCCAATGATTACGGCTAAAGCTTTCGCTAGATCAATCAATATTATGTCGAATGCTTCATTAACAGTTAATGATAGTCTGATCATCAAAGATGCTGCATCTGACTTCGAAGATCCGATATATAATCATGGAATTAATGTTGGAACATTGGGTCTGCTCACTAATATGACGAATGGTGTCATTCATATTAATAACACACTCGGTAGCGGAATTGTCTCTAATGGCACTGTAGAAAATCAAAATCAAATTAAGATAGGCACGACACAAGAAGAAGGCATTCGGAATTCTTTCTTGTTCACTAATCTTGACAGCATAGAGATTGGAGGTGTAGGAGAAAGTATTGGAACCGATGGAATTTTTAATTTTGGGGATGCTGCGGTATTCACAAATTCTCCCAATGCTAATTTACAAATAGATAACACTATAGCTTCTGGTTTTGTTAACCAGCAAGAAGCTTCTCTTAGCAATGAAGGTGCGATATCTATCGGATCTGAGGTGATCATTGGAGCAGATGCTATATTGAATGCTCTCGATGGTATTATTGAAAATTTTAGCATAATTACTATTCATCAAGTGACTATAGATGGTATAGCTAATATTGATGGCACTTTTAATAATTACAGCTTACTCATTGTCGGAGATATTAATCCCAGCATTGGATCTAATGCTATTTATAATGTAAATGCATCTACATTTATCAACTCTGAATGTGCGATTATCGCTTTGACTGATATTCTGGATAATTCAAGTTCAATGCCTTTTATCAACGATGGATATCTCGGACTTAGAACAACAGAAACACATATACCAGGGCTCTTTCAAAATAATGGAGTCATAGATGACTACTTAGGTACATTTCCTATTGCTAACGCAGGATTCAGTCATAATGGCATCATCATTAATCCCGCACTAAGTCTGTGTGGAGTCGTTGATCAAGCGTTCAATGTGGTTAATACTGATAATTATGAAATCGCAGGCGTATATATTGACGATTCATTGTCCGCTCTAGCAGGTACTTATGATGCAAGTACAGATGTATTTACATTCGATTCTAGCATACCTCCAGGCACTTATGAGTTTCCAGTCATAGTTGACCCCGTCAATAATTTATGTACTAGTATCGGCTCATCATGGATCGTTGAAGTAACCAGCGATACCATCATTTTCACTGGAACTAGTGATGCATTCTTTGACTGGCATGTTCCAGAAAATTGGGATCTTGGAATTATCCCTGAGCCATGTCACCATGTGATTATCCCCTCTCCGCATGATGTACAAATCTTCGGCGGTAACGAAGGCTTTGGTAAGACACTTGATGTACAACTCGGTGCAGGATTAGAGACTCAAGCTTCAGGGCTGATGGATATCAAGTTTGATTAGTGAAGCAATATTCCCATGACGGATTCTGAATTAAAAATTCATTAGTCACCCTTAATTTGTTTTAGGATCTGGTTTTGTGAGATGAGATTTTATCATTACTCTTAACAAAGACCAGGTTCTGAATCCTATTAAAATACAATGTGTTTCATCAGGTGGATTCATACCGTTATGGAGGCTCCACTGCTAAACCATAAAATAATTAATATGTCTCATCCTCTAAATGATCTTCGAGTGCTTCAGCTGATGGCTGCTGATCTAATCATAGAGTCTCACAGACCATTTCTAATGAATTTTCTACTATCTAAAACACATAAATCATGACTAAAATTATCTTCACATTATGCATCAGTATGACGACCCTCTTGACTGTGTCCCATGCTCAAAGTATCATCTACGTTGATCAGGACTCTCCTGCATTAAACCCCGACGGTCAATCTTGGGGAACTGCATTTGTGCGCTTACAAGATGCCTTAGACCTAGCACAACAAACTCCCAGCGGTATTCCTGAAATATGGGTAGCCGAAGGCTTCTATCAGCCGACAAAAGCTCATCCTCCATTATCGATGGATCCCAGAGATTTCACCTTCTTCATTGGCCAAGACTTACAAATGTATGGTGGATTCAATGGGACAGAAACCAGCCTCGCAGCCAGAAATTATGCCACCAATGAAACGATCTTGAATGGTAACATCGGCTTACCGAATGATCAAACAGACAATGCCTACCATGTTATCAAGATGCAAGCTCTGGCTGCTAACGGTAACATTTCAAGGAGTTGCATCATTGATGGCTTTATCATCGAAGATGGCTATGCGGATGGTAATTTTCCTGATCAGATAGGCGGAGGCATTGTCAACTTGGCTCTGAATATGAACAACTCTAGTTCCCCCACGATACGCAACTGCATCATCAGAGACAATTACGCATCTGTAGAAGGTGGTGGAATCTACAATATAGGGGATAACATCAATGCTGCCATGATCAATTGCTCTTTCTATAACAACTCTTGTATAGGTGATGGGTCTGCCATCCGGAATACAGGCTCTAGTGCCGATACCTTGAGCAGTTTTCTCATCAGCAATTGCACGTTTTATAATAATGTAGGTGAAAATACGATACTAAATCAGTCTGTTTTTAATGGAATAATTGAAAATTCCATCTTTTGGGATAATGTTAACAGCTTAGAAGAAATCGGTCATTTTGAAATGAGTAATAGTTTGGTATCTAGTCTCATCAATAGCGGTACTTGCCCTTCTAATATGACCTGTGCCAATAATATCTATGATACAGACCCCCTATTCGTGGACCCAATGAATGGCAACCTGCAACTCCAGAGCAGTTCGCCCGCCATCGATCAAGGCAATAATGCAGCCATCGGCTTGTTGGGGATCACTAGAGACTTACAGCATCAGCCTCGCCTATCTTCTCCATGTCCTAATCTGATGGTCGACATGGGTGCTTATGAGCGCCAATTTACAGCTCCAAGTGCTGGATACACGATGGCTAATGCCTTATCTGGTGTTCAATCCATGACCCGTAATTATATCACGGACCATTCCATTGAATCTGACCAGACCATAGCTAGTGGTATGGCCAATGCCATCAGTGTGACCTATCAAGCTGGCTCATCTAATCCGAATAACTGCATCGAGCTCTTGCCCAATTTTGAAGTGGTCAATGATCAGATGTTTCATGCATTTTTTAGCATTGGCTGTCCTTGATTTGGCTGTCCTCTTATATCCTGTAAAATATACGTTGTGTTTCCTCAGCGCTGCCCTCCTTAGGCAGCGCTGTTTTTTTTTGATGCTTTACAACAGAAATTGTCATCATTTTTTATCAAAAAATGGCGCCAAATTTCAAATGGGTTTGTTTTCTATAACCTGGCACGATGTACCAGGCTACCGATATTTAATGCCGCTGGCATCATGGGGTTGTGTGTTTGTGTTTTGCCAGTAGCTTTTTTGTGTCTAACCCTTTGTAGATATGCATCCCACCTGATTCTGATGAATCAGTTCCTTCCTTTGGAAGTAAGATTTACTTACTTCCATTCCGATTATATCGGAGGCAGTCAGTCATCCTGAATTTATTTCAGGATCTGGCATTGTGCGAAAGGGTGATTCTTGTTCTCATATAATAGAAAAGGCATTTTTTTAACCCACCCCACATGGCTTACCAATCCCTGTCGGGCTTAGCAATCCCAGCAGCTTCTTTGTGAAGAGCATCAGTCATTAGGCAACCATTTAGTTTCAGCCGTGACTGATGGGACTGAATGGTCCTGTAGGGAATCAGATGTCTTAAATAGACATCTGATAATGAAGGAACCTCGGCTCCGTCCGAGGATGGGACTGAGCGATCTGCTTGTAGAATCTAAGACCCTAAATGGGTCTTAGATAGTGAAAGAACCGACCCTCCGTGATCGGGCGGGCTGCAAAAATCGTAAAAGAAATCCAAAGCCCCCCTCCAAGCCCAGATGCTGAAATAAATTCAGCATGACTCGCTCTATATAAATACTTTTTCTGCTGGTAAAACAGTAAGTCTATGCCGTGACTGAAGCCACGGTTCCTTCTCTTCATAGGTCGGTTTACGACCTTTGATCACGCTTGCAGCAGGAATGAATGGTCCCGTAGGCAATCAGATGTCTTAAATAGACATCTGATAATGAAGGAACCTCGGCTCCGTCCGAGGATGGGACTGAGCGATCTGCTTGCAGAATCCAAGACCCTAAATGGGTCTTAGATAGTGAAAGAACCGACCCTCCGTGGTCGGGCGGGCTGCAAAAATCATAAAAGAAATCCAAAGCCCCCCTCCAAGCCCAGATGCTGAAATAAATTCAGCATGACTCGCTCTTTATAAATACTTTTTCCTGCTGGTAAAACAGTAAGTATATGCCGTGACTGATGTCACGGTTCCTTCTCTTCATAGGTCGGTTTACGACCTTTGATCACGCTTGTTACTTGACAGGTCCGTCTCCTTCCAACCCAGATGCTGAAATAAATTCTGCATGACTCACACTTTTTTAATAAGCTTTTTTGTGCGTGAACCCTAAGCCGCTCACCCGTGACTGATGTCACGGTTCCTTCTGTATCATGAGCACATTTAGTGCTTATGATTTCGTCCCTAAACGAAACATTCAATCCTCCAAACCATTTTTTAGTTAAAAACCGGAGCAAAAATTTCAAATCAACCTAAGCTATTGTTTATCAGTAAGTTAACTACCCTCAATTCGCATGCGATGACAGTATAGTGCAAGGATTATTTTCGAAATGACCAAATAGTGCAAGGATTTGACAGTATAGTGCAAGTCATTTCTGGCTTATCAAGCGAAATTGCTAAAGATTATACCAGTGGATTGAATCCGTAACCAATCCACTATCACATATAAAACTATATCGATATGTCTATCACCCCAAGAGAAGCGCAAATTTTACAGCTCATCGCGCATGAGTACACCAATCTTGAAATAGCCCAGCAACTATTCATCAGCTATCATACAGTGGATTCTCACCGCAAATCAGTGATGTCCAAACTCATGGCTAAAAATACAGCCGGTTTGATCCGGCGGGCTTTTGAAGTGGGTATACTCGAAGTCAATCAGCCAGCCGTACAATAATGGTCATGTACTGAGTCTCTATACCTCGGATTCCTACTTATCAATTGTGATACTGTAGCAAAGCTTAATCTATCATAGCCTAACAAGCCAAATTTTAAACTACTTAACCCTTCGTCATAAAACTCACTATCATGAATCAACAGAATATACTATTCAAGTGCAACTTCCAATTCGCGAGATGGTATTTCACCGCTTTTGTGTTACATCCAATAAATAAATTACTACACTACCAAAACCTGCTCATTAGATCATCCATCAGTATTGCCTTACTTATGGCTGCTGTTGTGATGTGTCAAGCGCAGATGACAACTTGGAATGGGTCTGCTTCTTCTAATTGGAGTGATGCTGCTAACTGGAGTGCAGGTGCCCCAACTACTGCTAACGATGTGAACATTCCTTCTGGTACCCTCATCAGCCCAGTCATACAGGCCGCTACTATAGCAGAAGCTAAGTCTGTTACCATCGCAAGCAATGCGACACTGGTCATCGATCCTGATGCTTCACTCAAGATAGATGGTTCCACAGCTAATGCCATCACATCCTCAGGTGCTCTAATCAACTATGGATCAATCGACATAGGAAGCACTCTGCCAATAGGTGGTAATGGAATCAGGCTTTTGGCTGGCTCATTTGAAAATAATGACACAATCACCATCAACAATACGACAGGTGCTTCCTTTGTCAATATCAATGCGACATGCACCAATGACTTCAATGCGCTGCTAGATATCGGCAATATAGGCGGCATCGCTTCTCATGGCCTGCGCAATCGATCTGGCTTCGAAAATTACGGAACTATCAATATTACAAATGCCGGAGCAAATGGGCTATACTGTGAGCTATCCTCTGACTTTAAGCATTTAGACGGTAGTATCAGTGTCGTGAACAGCACAGATATAGGCGTCTGGAATGAAGGTGGTAGTTTTAGGAATGAAGCTTCAGTCTACATGTATAATGATGCTAATAATGGTGATGGCTTCTTGAATGATGCTACCATAGTGAACACACCTTGTGCGATTATGTACATGGATGCTAACCTGAACAATCAGAGCGTGATTAATAATGAGGGTCTCTGGGTGCTACGGACGACTAAGCCATCCATGTCTTCAGGTACTTTCACCAATGATGGAATTTTAGAAAACCGGGATGGTTCGATGCCAATATCACAGCTGTCTAACAATGAACTGGTCATCACCAAGACAATCGTCACAACGCCTATGAGTTCTATCCCCAATGCTTTTGAGATAGGTGCAGGCTCTACATTCAATATCATTGGTATTTACACAGACGCGAGCTTCAGCACCTCAGCAGGCACATATGTGAATAATACCTTCACACCTCAACCACCATTACAGTATGGCATCAACACATTTCACCTCAATATTCAAGACCCCATGGGTATGTGCCATCGTACTGTCACTTGGAAAATAGATAATCAAGTCTGTCCCAATAGTTCCAACGCAGATAAAATTTGGGTTGGCGGCACAGGGATGGATTGGATAAATCCTACTAACTGGTGTCCCACTGGTGTGCCGAGCACTGGGGATTGGGTTGATCTGGGAGATAATGCAACAGTCATGTATAATAATTATCAAAGTAGCGCACTAAGCAAACTGGACATCGGAAACAATTCCAAACTCACCATCCTGCCACAGTACCAAATAGAAATAGATGGTTCACTCGGAAGTACTTCAGGCTCTTTATTACATAATGATGGAGGGACGATCATCAATGAGGGAAGACTTGTTATAAAGAATGCAGAAGGTATCGGTCTCTTATCCGTCAGTAATCCCGCAGCGACTGTAGATAATTATGGGGATCTCCATATCCAGCATACAGCACTATCTATGAATGGAGCATTTGCAATGCAATTAGAAGGCTCAAATAATACTGTGACCAATCATCCCAATGCCAGAATTCTGATAGATCATGCTGCAGAAGGTGGACTACACGTGGCATTGGGATCTGAACTCCTTAATCGCAGTGGAGCTTGTATCGATGTCTTAGAATCAGACGTCATCGGCTTACTCGTCAATGGTAACTCCACAGTAACGAATGAGCAAGGGTCAAGCCTACGGATTTTTGATTTAGACAATGGTGCTTACCATTTTGAATCCGAACAGGGAAGTGTCATTGATTGGAATGCAGATGTGACTATTGCTGGTACTGGTGTGAATGGATTAAAGCTCATTACAGAATTCGGCGATCCAGCTGTCATGGCAGTCGATACGCAAGGTATTTTTGCGATCTGGTGGTATCCCGATGTGTTTGACTACAGTGCTGACACACAGACTATGTTTGAATATTTGAAATTAGTCAGAGATGAGTGTCTGAACAATTTGAACATGCAGGATCCTCCCAACCCAGATGCAGGATATTATTACAATATCTACATCCATCATGGAGTCAATGATCCATTTCCCAGTGGATGGGCTAATGGACAAGGCACAGATGTCTATGGCATGCCTTATTTGACACTGCCTGGCGGTCTTCATACCAGCTTTAATAATCTCATGCACGAAGGATTTCATATATTTCAATATTCTGGTAATAATCCAAATTTTGCATATTCAGGCGATTCTAAATGGATCGTAGAGACAACAGCCCAGTGGTTTATGACCCATATGAATACTCCAATGGACCCATATCCAGATGATGATAAAATATTTCAAGAATCTACTGCCAAAGGGCAAAACCCTCAACTGGCCTTATGGCAGTCTGACACCAATGGTGCCCCTGGAGATCCAGTGCATTGGTTGTATGGCATACAGCAATATGGATTGCAATCCTTATTTAACTATCTGGAAAAAGATAAAGGAGTAGACCCTGCGTTCTTTACCTCTGGCTTTTACAACAATACACCATTATTGCCACAAGAATATTTATATCAGAATATTGGCGGAACACAATTCAGAGATTATATCACAGACTGGGCAGCGCATAACGTCGGTGGCTTCGATTACCTCACAGCAGCACAGGTCCAATTTGCCGATGTTGTTCTGAATTGGTGGAATGGCAATCCTGCTCATCTCCACCCTTACATCTTAGAATTAACCGATCAAGGCGTGACCAATTTCATTCCTCAAGATGAGACTTATAAGCCGAGAGGATGGGGATACTGCGTGGTCAAAATCAACAACACTCAAGCCGCAACGTACGCCTTTGATCTGGCAGGTGATGCCAATGGATCAGAAGGAGCTGCTTCCCACTTTGAAGCGCGGATCGTCATCATGGAACCAGGCGGACCCAGATACGAGACAGTCAACATGACTAATGATCTTGATGGATCTAAGTCTGTCACCGTAACTGCCAATGACTCTGAAGTGTACTTGGTTATCTCGGCTGTCCCAGATCATTTCACAGGTTATCAGACCTATGGATTCTATCTGAATATCACCAGATCATAAATGGCCTTTTAAAAAAATAAATTACTATCGAAAACTCAACATCAATGATTATGAAAACACAAATATCAATCAAGGACCACTTCCAAGTCACAAGATTAGGTACTATCTTAATCATACTGGCACTTTTCATCTCGCCAGGTCTGACTCAGACCACCTGGACAGGTGGTGCAATGGACAGTGATTGGGAGAATCCTGGCAACTGGACTGCTGGTAAACCCACTGCAAGTGTCGATGCCATTATTCCTTCAACCATGGGGTTAGGTACCCCGATTATTCAAAGCAATACCATGGCAGAGGCAAAGTCAGTTACGATTACATCTGGAGGAACACTGGTGGTGAATGCTGATGCCAGTCTGACCATCGATGGATCTACCGGACATGGTATTACTTCCTCAGGAAGTATTGTAAATTTTGGATCAATCATTATCGGAAGCAACCTGCCTATTACACTTAATGGAATTAGAGTCATCGCTGGCACACTAAATAATGATGGCATCATTGAGATTGACAATACAGTTGGTGCAGCTTTTGCCAATATAGCAGGTACTTGCTCTAATCAGGGTCAAATCAAGATCGGCGATCTTGGACCAATCAATAATTTTGGATTAGTGAATCGTGCTTCATTTACCAATCAAGCAGGTGGCAGGATTGATATATTCAATTCTAAAGGATTAGTTACCGAAACAGCTTCTGCTGATTTTAAAAACTTACAAAGTGAAATTAGAATAGAAAATACGGACTCTAATGGCTTAAAAATCTCGGGTGGTACTTACCAAAATGCTGGCAGCACATTTATATTCGGGGTGATGAATACCTCAATCAATACTGCACTGAGAGTCGATTCAGGTGCAACATTTACGAATGATCCTTGTGGAATTTTGGCTATAGATGACAACATCAATAATGGTGGATCCATTGTCAACCAAGGTCAAATAAATATAAATACCATAGAAAGTCACATAGTCGGTAGCTTTACAAATAATGGGACTATAGAAGATATATTCAATACATTTCCCACAGCATCCGTCACAAATAATGAGTTGGTCATCGCAAGGACTGTAACCACCAGCTCAGCAAGTGCCATACCAAATGCTTTTCAGATCGGTAGCAGTCCAAATTTTACGGTTGTGGGCGTCTTTATAGATTTTACAGCAAGCACCCCAGCTGGCACCTATGACCAGATGACGAATACATTTACCGCCATGCCAGATCTGCCTTTGGGTATCACCACACTAAGTGTGCAAGTCACAGATCCAGCAGGGGGATGTGATCGTATCGTCGGATGGCCCATAGACAATCGGGCCTGCACATCGACCTGCTTTGCTGGGGTAGATAGATGCTGGAATGTCAGTGGTCCATCTGATGAGTGGAGTGACCCATATAACTGGTGCCCCTACGGAGTGCCAACCACTGGCGAATGGGTAGAACTCCCTACGGGTGCCATCGTCCAATACAACTATGGAGGCACTGACGTCGTCAGCCGCGTAGACGTCAAAACAGGTGCTGTACTGACCATCAATGCTGGTAGAACATTAGAGATAGAGAATGAGCCCAATTGCACCTTTTGTAGCATGTTAGTCAATGAAGGTACAGTCACTAATCAAGGTACGATCGATCTGCGCAATGGACAATTTCATGGTATTCAAAACATCGGTACATGCGACAACTATGGTTCGATTATGATCGATGGATCTGGCCTCAGGGTACAAGGATTTTCAGGCCTATATAATGAAGGGATATTCAACAATCACCCTGATGCCAACATTGAGATCATGAATGCTCAAGGACCTGGGTTGTACAATTCATTAGCGCCCATGACAACTAATGTTTTTACCAATTTTGCGAATGCGAATATCAGCATCCATGATGTGCAAGGTGTAGGACTTACAATTGAGGGTGATACTTTTTTTGAAAATAAAATGGGAGGTGTCATTGACATATTCAACATCAGTAACCTTTCTGACAAACTGGATATACAGATAGGAGCAGAAGTACTTTGGAACTCATCTGTTGATATCAAATAATTATCTTACAAATCTAAAACAGAATCATCGTGAAAAACATAAATAAATTCACTAAAACTGTATTGATTAACTTCAGACTTATTATCTCAGTATTCATTCTGATAGTCAGCGGTTCTGACATACAAGCACAAACGACTTGGAACGGATCAATGTCCACCGATTGGAATGACGCGGCCAACTGGAGTGCAGGCTTGCCTTCTGCTACGCTGAACGCTATCATACCGGCAGCAGCGCAAGCCCCCATCATCATGGCAGGCACTGCCAGTGCCCGATCTGTCACCATCAACATTGGAGGATCATTGACCATCGATGCTATGGCTACCTTGAATATCGATAACTCTACCGGAAATGCTATATTGACTTCGGGGAGCCTGACCAATAATGGGACCATCGACATAGGATCACTCTCTCCGATCACAGGCAATGGCATCAGAGCTCTTGCAGGTACGATAGACAATATGGGGACGATCAGGATCAATCAAGTAGGTGGAGGCGCCTTCGTCAATATCAACGCATCTATTACCAATACTGGACCGATCACTATTGGAGATATCGGTGGAATTGCTGCTGACGGCATTCGCAATCGAGCCACCTTCACTAATTTTGCAGATATCAGAATATCTAATCCAGGATCGAACGGTATACTATGTGAGACTGGATCTGTCTTTTCTCACTCCATCAGAGACCTCATAATATCTGGAAGTGGGAGTCATGGCATCTGGAATCAACAAGGTGATTTCACTAATGGAGGCAGAATCATTATCTCGAATGTTGTGAATGATGCTGACTTAGCACTTAGAAATGGAGGTTCATTTTCGAATTCAAATTGTTCTGTAATAGCACTATCAGACAACCTGCAGAATACAGGCACTATCATCAATGATGGTCAATGGTATTTAGATTCATATGAGCCAAGCTTAGCCGGCAGTTTTACGAATAATGGTGTCGTAGAAGATATTCAAGGAACATTTCCTACCGCTAGCATTACCAACAATCAAGTCGTGATTTCTAAGGCGATCGTCATGTCACCAACTACAATTACTAATGCCTTCGACCTTGGGTCTATGTTCAGTCTTACCGTCGTCGGCATCTACACTGACCAGACACTTATGACTTCAGCAGGTAGCTATGACGTCATATCCAATACATTCACGGCTTCGCCTGCTCTGATGGAAGGTGCGACCTCACTGGTCATCGTATTACAAGATCCCAATAATATGTGTCCGCCACCAACCATTAGAGTCGTCTGGAATATCAATGCCTGTCTGACACCATGCAGTGGTGGTGCTGGTGTTGATCGCTGCTGGGTGGGTGGCTCTGGTGACCTATGGAGCACGCCTGAAAATTGGTGTCCTTATGGGGTACCGCTTACGGCTGAGCAAATAAATATTCC
>CALFUK010000141.1 GCA_937929945.1 uncultured Saprospiraceae bacterium | reverse complement strand
GGCATAGATGTGTGGGAGCACGCCTACTACCTCAACTACCAGAACAGAAGACCTGACTACGTGAAGGCTTTCATCAAGCACATCAACTGGAATGAAGTAGAAAGAAGATACGAAGCAAAGTAGTCTTCCCTAAGCAATAATTTTATGATGCCTCAATTGTTATGCGATTGGGGCATTTTTATACCTGCATATCAGCCCGTTAGCACGGCATTGACAAATAATCGCCTCCGACATAAGGCAAAGCATGTTTATGGATCAGTAGGTCTTTCGGTATCACAAAAAAGAAGAAAACCTGCATAATTAACAATGAAAATAAACATGCTACACCCAGCACTAAACAGAGTAGCTTTGATGTAGACATGGAGGTATGAGTCGACATCAGAATATCTAAAGAATAGAAGATCGCAGCTACAATGAATAGATTATGAATCGCAAACATGCCCTTAAAATATTCCATTCTAGTAGCGGTAGTTTTCACTTTATCTCTTAATGCTTGAATCATACTTTATTATTTTACTACTAAAATAATAAAAAAACCCTTGGCACATCTGCACCAAGGGCTTGTATATTCTAATTCCTAATCAGCTGATCATCGCTGTATGATGATACGCTCATTCTTACTGATCACATTATTTCTGATTGTGACAAAATAGAATCCAGGAGCTACATCTGACACATCTATGGATTTAGTCATTTGGCCGATCACCATATCCATGGACTCAGACTTCATGATTTGACCATTGATACTGCGCACTTCTACCCAGACCTTCCCTTCTAAATTTTCAGATTTGATATTAAGTTGGAGATTATCGCGGACTGGATTTTCTGATACCGTGAAATTGACCTCACCATACTGGAAGCTTCCATCAGGACAATCATCACCTTGTACTCTTGACACTGTGATAAAGTTATCTGATATGTCAAAACACTCTGAGAAATCAATGGTCGTGATATCCATTTGATTGATACCTGTAAAATTAGCTGTGCCTGCGTAGGAGAGTCCGTGAACTCTACATGTCCCGACACCTAAATTATTAAACCCACTGCTGTCTCTGCTGGTCACCAAAAATCGATTCTGATCATCCGTCAATAAATAGATGTACTCCATGTCTGACTCACTGTTATTCTCAAAGACAAGGAAATCCTCAAGGCTATCCATCACACACAAGGTCACTTCTGTAGCTCCTCCTCGGAGATTGACCATACCCCCATCGACGTCAGTCCTGGTAATCATGATCGGATTAGACAAATCAAAACAACCAGAAATACCAGATGTATTTTCGCCCACCGTCAGACCAGCTAAGCTATCTATCCAGCTCACATGCCAGATCTGGCAGACACCAGGACCAGCACTATCAAATTCGAATGTGTCATCCTCCTGAATGGCTAAGATCATACCTGAAGTATCAGTGACAATATACGTGCTACTGTCACCCATCTCTGTAGTCAGGTTGACAGTTACTTCATCCTCATTACCATCGCCAGTGCAGAGCATCGCACTCTGAAATCCGTCATCCAGTGTAATCACACCTCCGACAGCAATGCACTCCATACAGTCCGTCTCTCTGTCCACCCTGATCGGATTAGATAGGGCGAAACAACCTCTTAAGTCATCGATATTAGCCCCTAATTCAGTACCCATCACATCGAATGGGAACCCTACGTGATATACTAAGCATACACCGCCACCCGCACTTTCGAAATTAAATTCATTATTACCTGTGATTAAAAGAATCTCTCCTAAGGTATCAGTGGCGATCCATACACCACTTGAGCCCATGGTATCTGTCACCATGATGGAGAATGTATCATCAATCCCGTCTCCCGCACAAATGGTCATCTGCGTCGTACCGTCACTGAGTGCTTGGACACCTCCACGAGCTAAGCAAGGCTCAGCAGCACAATTCTCTTCTCTCACCACCGTGATCGGATTAGATAAGCTGAGGCAGCCAGTAATATCATTGGCATTCTGCCCGACTTCTGCTCCTACGATGCTATCGTTATAGCTCAGGTGCCAGACCAGGCAGGTACCTGCGGCGGTACCCTCAAAGTCGACTGGAGCATCTTCTAATAATTGTAAAATGATTGCCGAACTATCTGTGATGACCCAGACACTGCTGTCTCCGACAGCACCCATCAGCTCGATGGATAAGCTATCAGATAAGTTGTCATCAGTACACAGGGTGACCATCGTCAAGCTATCACTCGTCATGATGCTGCCACCTGCAGCTGTACACTGAGCCATGCCGCAGTCGGTCTCTCTATCTATTCTAATAGGATTGGACAGGTTAAAGCAGCCCTGCAGTCCGCTGGCGTTAAGCCCAGGCTCAGCACCCGTAATGGTATCATTGTAACTCAAGTGCCAGACTAAGCAAGTACCACCTTCAGTTCCTTCAAAATTAAAATCACCTGATGACTGTACAGCTATGATTACTGCCATCGTATCGGTCACAACCCACGCACTGCTGTCTCCAGCGATACCGTCCACTGTGAATGCGAATGCATCGTCATCTCCATCATCTACACAGACGGTGAATGCCGTAGCATCAGATCCAGTATTGATCATACCGCCGACAGCAGTACACACAGCTTCTGCACAATTATTTTCTCTGGTCACTCGGATCGGATTAGACAAGGCTGCACATCCAGTGACATCATTAGCATTAGCGCCGACTGTCACGCCTGAGATGGATCCAGTATAGCTGAGATGCCAGATCAGACATACCCCAGCTTCAATCCCTTCAAAATTAAATGGTGGGCCTGCAGGCAATGTTAAGATGACTCCCATTGTATCGGTGATCACCCAAGCACTACTGTCTCCCATAGTATTCACCAGTGTGACAGGGATATTGTCATCCATCTCATCATCTGCACAGACAGTGAGCGCTGTCTCACCATCGCTATTAATGGATCCGCCAGCCGCAGTGCATTCTGTCATGTCACATTCTGTCGCCATATTGATCACATATGGATTAGATAGATCGAAGCAGCCCTCTATATTGCCAATGTTAGTCGCATCTGGCAGTCCCACCACCTGAGCTGAATAACTCATGTGATAGAGTCTGTACGTCTCTATATCTCCATCCTCTACCTGAAATGGTGGAGCTGTATCGTAGAAGAACAGGATATTATCAAATAAATCTGTCATCAGCCACACGCTGAAGTCTCCACTCTCACCCGTGAGCGTGACATCGATCTCAGCAGCGAGTCCATCTGTACCACAGATCGTGGTCTCCGTATTACCATCAGCATCCGCTATCATGCCTCCCTCGAAGTCTCCTCCATCTCGGAATATTCTGATGGGATTAGATACATCGATGCAGTTACTAAAGTCGTTGATATTTCGCTCTAACTCAGCACCCGTGATAGAATCTCGTAAGCTGGCATGATAGATAAAGCATAAGCCCGCACCAGCACCTTCTAAATCAATCGTTGATTCTAACTGTAAACCCATGATCATACCAGTAGAGTCGGCTACGATCCAAATGGAGTTAGGACCCACATTGCCTGTCAAGGTGATTTCTATTGGGTCAGGCACTCCATCGTCAGCACAGATTCTGACATCAGTCAGACCTTCTGCTGTCGCAATCGATCCACCATCCACCATACACACTTCTTCGCAAGACTCCCTGATCACCATGATGGCATTAGACATCTTGACACAGCCTTCTACATCTGATAAATTATTACCAGGAATAAGGCCAGTGACGGGATCCAGTAGCCCAAGGTGTCTGATCAGACAGGTCCCTGCTGCTACCCCTTCGAAATTAAATGGTCCTTCATTTTCTAAATCTAAGATTACGCCGTCCATGTCCGTGATGGCCCAGATGCTGCCTCCTCTTTCATTAATCAGCTGGATGTTTAGATTTTCATCTTGGTCATCATTAACACATACAGTCACTCGGTCTTGGCCACCTAAGATACTGATGGTACCCGCAGATACATTGTCGCAAGTCAGATTGATACAGTCGGTCTCACGGCTCACTCTGATCGAGTTAGACAGGTCAAAGCAGCCCATCAGATCATTCGCATTCTGACCAGCTGTGACCGTGAAGCTGCTGTCTCTGGTACTGATATGCCATACGAGACACACTCCAAATCCTGCTCCTTCAAAATCAAAAATGTTATTTTCTTGTACCTGTAGGACTCGACCTAAAGTATCAGTCACCAGCCAAGAGCTGATCCCCGAATTACCTGTCACATTCACAGAGAACATATCGCTGACACCGTCATTAGCACAGATAGTCAGCTCGGTCAGATCATCAGTCGTGGCGATCATACCGCCTTCGACTTCACACGGTGTCGTATCACATATCCTTCTATCTACTGTCAGCTCATTAGACAGCTTAAAGCAGCCTTCTGCATCCGCAATATTTCGACCAGGTATGAGTCCACTGAATGGATCAAGAATACCAAGATGACGGATGATGCATATACCCGTCGATGTCCCTTCAAAATTAAAGGTGGCTTCATTCTGGACGTCTAAAATTAAGCCGTTAGCATCAGTAATCACCCAGATACTGCCACCCACATGATTTTCGAGCGTGACTTCTATATTCTCTTCCATACCATCATCTATGCAGACAGATAGATTATCTCCATCAGAAGCTGCAAATGAGATGGTGCCTGATATGACATCGTCGCAGGTGAATGGCTTACAGCCCGTATTACGCACGACAGTGATCGGATCAGAAAGATCAAAGCAACCTTCAAGGTCGTTCGCATTAGCTCCTAATCCGACGGTGAAAGACGAATCTCTCACACTCAGGTGCCAGATCAGACAGGTACCTCCGCCTATTCCTTCGAATTCAAACGTACTGCTGTCTTGTACCGCTAAGACGATACCCGCCTCATTCGTGATGACATATGTCCCGATGCCTACATTGCCCGTCAAGACTACACGCGTCCGGTCACTCACCTCGTCATCCACACAGATAGTCAGTGATGTCAAACCGTCTGAAGTCATGATCGACCCACCATCCACTTCGCAAGGTATCACGCCGCAGCCTGTATCTCTGGTCACCGTGATTGGATTGGATAGATCAAAACAACCAGTCAGGTCATTCGCATTAGTCCCCGCTGTAACGACGAAGCTGCTATCTCTCGCGCTGACATTCCAAATCAGACAGACACCTCCGCCTGCACCTTCAAAATCAAACACCCCTGATTCTTGGACAGCGATGATCAGTCCCGCCGTATCAGTGACGAGATACGTACTGATCCCCGTACTACCGATGGTCAATACATTGATGACATCACTCTCGCCATCATCTGCACAGATGGTCAAAGCTGTAGATCCATCAGAAGTGGCAATCTGCCCTCCATCGACGCTACATATATCCTCTCCACAGTCATTTTCTTTGATGATGGTAAATGCATTAGACAATGCAAAACAGCCTTCGAGGTCACTGAGTGACTCCCCGACTCCAAAACCAGAGATCGGCTCTTCTAAGCTGATGTGATGAATCAGGCATCCGCCAGGCGTACTTCCTTCAAATTCAAAATCTGGATTAGCTGAGATGCCTGTAATGATACCATTCGCATCTACTTGAATCCATGCTGCTGAACCACTATTGCCAGATACCTGTAAGTCAAGAACATCACTCAGCCCATCATCTGTACACAGTGACAGAGATGTCCTGCCGTCAGTCGTCGCTATGGTCCCAGCGACCACAGTACATAGCATCTCTCCACAGTTGATCTCTCTGGTCACGGTGATCGGATTAGACAGTGAGAATTCTCCTGTGATGTCAGCTCCATTCGCTCCTACCTCTACCCCACTCAGTGAGTCAAGGCTGGACAAATTCCATATCAAACAAACACCTGCTCCCTGGCCTTCAAAATTGAATGGTGGTGCATCCTGAATCGCCAAAATCGTACCTGAAGAATCCGTCACTAACCAAGTAATGCTTCCTACTGCTTCGGTAAGGACTGGCGTTATATTTTCTTGTTCTCCGTCATCTACACAGACGGTGATTTCTGTGGCGCCACTCGCTAATGCCAGTGAGCCGCCCATGGCCACCTCAGCCATGCACTCTGTTTCTCTATTGATGGTGACGGCATTCGATAAGCTGGTGCAGCCTACGACGTCACTCATGTTCGCTCCGATCTCCAGTCCTTCTACAGGATCCACGAGACTGATGCTGTATATTCTGCACTGTCCACCTCCTAAACCCTCAAAACTGAAGACTGGTGTCGTCTGCACAGATAATAGGATGTTTTCTGTATTTGTCACAATCCAGATTCTGGCTCCAGAGTTACCCGTGATGACCAGCTCAATATTTTCAGGGATGCCATCTGTGACGCACACTGTCAGCTCTGTCTCTCCATCAGCTGTAGCTATCATTCCTCCGATGACTTCATCACACGGATCGGGGCCACATTCTATTTCTCTGCTTACAGTGATCGCATTGGATAGGCTGAAGCAGCCTTCGATATCCGCTATATTTCCGCCCAATATAAATCCGGTGAGCGGATCTAAGATGCTCATATGGTAAAGCAGGCACGTACCAGATCCGGCTCCTTCAAAATTGAATGAGGCATCATTTCTAATGTCTAAAATCACACCTGCGGCATCTGTCAGTACATAAGTAGACGCACCACTACTGCCCGTGAGGACGACCTGAAGTACATCGGAGACTCCATCATCTGCACACACCGTTACAGCTGTCATGCCATCAGCAGTGGCTATACTCCCACCCACAACTGTACATTCTGGTGGAGCACAATCATCCTGCCTGATAACCTGTATCGCATTGGACAGCTGAAAGCAGCCACCGAGTCCACTGATATTCTGCCCTAAGCCAAAGCCTGTGACAGGGTCCTGAATGCTCATGTGATAAATAAAACAAACTCCAGCTATGACTCCATCAAAATTAAAATCTGGGTCATTCTGTATGTCTATGATTACACCATTGTTATCGGTCACTACATAAGTAGAAGCACCACGATTACCCGTCAAGGCGACAGATAGATTATCACTCTCACTATCTGCGACACAGATACTGATAGAAGTCTCTCCACCTGCCAGCGCTATGCTGCCAGCAGCAATGTCACACACAGGAGCACCACAGTCGGTGATGCGCATGACCTCGATGCGATTAGACAACTGGAAGCAGCCACCTAAGCCCGAAATATTCTGTCCGACTCCAAATCCAGTCACTGGATCCTGCAGACTCATATGATAGATGAAGCAAAGTCCCGTACCAGCGACGGCAAAATCAAAATCGCCATCATTCTGTATGTCCAATATATTCCCTGCTGCATCTGTCACCAGGTAAGTCGATGCCCCAGTATTGCCCGTCAAGACTACTGATAAAGCATCACTCATATCATCAGCTAAGCAGATGCTCGCTGATGTGCTACCATCTGCTAGAGCGATACTTCCTGAGACGACATCACATACTGGAGCGCCACAGTCGACAATTCTGATCACCTCTACTCGATTAGACAATTCAAAGCAACCGCCCAATCCTGATATATTTTGCCCGACTCCAAATCCAGTCACTGGATCTTGGAGACTCATGTGGTAAATAAAGCATGTACCTGCAGGTACTCCCGTAAAATTGAAGATCGAGTTATTCTGTATCTCTAATATATTGCCCTGTGAATCAGTCACTAAAAAGGTAGATGCGCCCGCATTTCCTGTGAGGGTGACTCTTACGACGTCTTCCTCAGCATCTGAAGTACAGACAGTCACGGATGATGCATTACCATCTAATGCAATGCTACCAGCATTGACATTACAGACTGGCTGTCCACAGTTAATTTGTCTCGTTATCTGAATTGGATTTGATAGGTCAAAACAGCCTACAATACCAGCAGCATTCTGCCCAATCGCGAATCCTTCTAATGGTCCGTCACTGGATAGGTGCCAGATCGTACAGACTCCTGCGCCAGCGCCCTCAAAATTAAAGGAAGCACTATTCTGAACTAACAGGATGGCTCCATCTTCATCAGTGACTAACCAGGTAGAGCTACCAGTATTAGCTGCTAAGACAATCTCTATGCCATCAGCGACACCATCATCAGCACAGACAGTCATAGACATGCCACCGCCAGCGGTCATGATGGATCCGCCCTCTACATTACATACTACTTCTCCACAGTTGATCTCGCGGGTCACCTGAATCGGATTAGACAGGTCAAAACAGCCTGTGATCTCTAAAGCACTCTGACCAATGGCAAAACCCTCTAATGGTCCGTCACTTGCCAAATGCCATATGGTACAGACACCTGCTCCTGCTCCCTCAAAGTCAAAGGTGGAGCTATTCTGCACTGATAAGATAATCCCATCGGCGTCAGTCACTAACCAGGTCGACGCTCCCGTATTAGCAGCCAGCATGATCTGTACATCGTCAGCTATACCGTCATCGGCACATACTGTAGTGGACATACTTCCATCAGCAGTCATAATCGATCCGCCTTCTACATTACATCCTACTTCTCCACAATTGATCTCACGGGTCACCTGAATCGGATTAGACAGGTCAAAACAGCCTGTGATCTCTAAAGCACTCTGACCAATGGCAAATCCCTCTAATGGTCCGTCACTTGCCAAATGCCATATAGTACAGACACCTGCTCCTGCTCCCTCAAAGTCAAAAGTGGAGCTATTCTGCACTGATAAGATAATCCCATCGGCATCTGTCACTAACCAGGTCGACGCTCCCGTATTAGCAGCCAGCATGACCTGTACATCGTCAGCTATACCGTCATCAGCACATACTGTGGTGGACATACCTCCATCAGCAGTCATAATCGATCCGCCTTCTACATCACATGGTACTTCTCCGCAATTAGTCTCGCGAGTGACCATGATCGGATTAGAAAATTCAAAACAGCCGACGATATCCGCTGCATTAAGTCCTACACCAAACCCTGTCAAAGGATCCTCTAAGCTCAAGTGCCATAACTCACATACACCAGCACCTGTCCCTTCGAAATTCACGACAGGATCATTCGTGATGATGAGTATCTGTCCCTCTGTATCTGTGACCACCCATGTGGATGAGCCTACGTTATCAGTAACCTGAGCAGTGATGATATCATCGATGCCGTCATCGACACAGATCGTGAGTGCCGTAGCACCTGCTGTCGTCGCTATGGTACCTCCCTCTACGATGCATGGTGGATCGGAGCAGTCTACTCTTCGGATCACCGTGATCGGATTAGACAGTTCGAAGCAGCCTGTCAGGCCAGATACATTCTGTCCTATCCCAAAGCCTTCTACTGCGCCATCCAGGCTCATATGCCAAATCTGGCACGTGCCTACACCAGCACCTTCAAAGCCAAAATTATTATCGTTTTGGATCAATAGAATATTCCCTTGAGCATCTGTCACTAACCAGGTAGAAGAACCTACGTTACCAGTGACTGTCGCCGTGATCACACTATTGACACCGTCATCAACACATACAGTCAGTTCTGTCTGACTATCACTACTGAGGATACTACCACCCACCACATCACAGACAGGCTCACCACAATTTGTGATTCTGGTGATCGTGATTGGATTGGACAGGTCGTGACACCCTTGTATATCATTCGCATTGTCACCGACAGCAGTGCCCGTGAGTGCTCCATCAAAACTTAGATTCCAGATCAAACAGACTCCAGCACCTACCCCTTCAAAGCTAAAACTTGGGTCAGTGGACGTCTCTAATATAGTAGCGTTAGCATCGGTCACCACCCAAATAGCATTAGGCCCTTGACTGCCACTGACGATCGCTACAAGCTGATCATCCAGACTGTCATCCACGCATACAGTAGCAGCAACTGATCCATCCTGTAAGACGATCGCTCCACCATCCACATCACAGACAGGCTCACCACATCCGATTTCTCGGAGTATTGTGATCGGATTAGATAAATCTAAGCAGCCGTCTAAGCCAGAAACATTCTGCCCGACACCAAGACCAGTAATCGGATCTCTGAGGCTCAGATGCCAAATCTGACACTCGCCTGCGCCTGTACCTTCAAAGTCAAATGAAGGATCATTCATCACGAGGAGTATATTCCCACTCATATCAGTCACGACCCATGTGGACGAGCCGGCATTCCCTGTGACCACGGCGGAGACCATGTCACTCATACCGTCATCTACACACAGTGTCAGCTCAGTGAGTCCTGCAGTGGTGGTGATAGTACCACCCTCTACATTACATGGCTGGACACCACAGTTCACCTCTCTGATGATCGTGATCGAATTAGAAAGACTGAAGCATCCTGTGATGTCACTGGCATTATTACCGACTTCTGCTCCTTGGATCGTCCCCGTAGAACTCAAGTGCCAGATCAGACATCTGCCGGCACCTCTTCCTTCGAAATTAAATGTTGATCCTGACTGAAGAGCGAGGATAACGCCATTTTCATCGGTCGCTACCCAAGTAGAATTTCCTACATTATTTGTTAATGAGACTTGTATATTATCATTAATACCGTCGTCTACACAGACGACTGCGTCACCCATATTTATGGCGATGACTCCACCTGCAGCATCACATACTGGATCTGCACACTCCACCTCTCTGGTGACTGTGATCGGATTACTCAGTTGGTGGCAGCCTTGTAGATCATTAGCATTCTGCCCGACGACGATACCGAATAGCGGATCAGTAAAACTGAGATTCCAGATCAGGCATACGCCAGCACCCTGACCTTCAAAGTCAAATGTAGCTGACTCGCTCGTCGCTAATATCGTCCCAGCAGCATCAGTCACTAAGAATATTCTGTCTCCTGACGCGCCAGTCGTCAATACCTGGATCGCATCAGATATATTATCATCAGCACATATCGAAAGCTCTGTCAGTCCCTGAACAGTCGTGATCGTACCTCCTGTAACATCACAAGGGGCTACACCACAATTAGTCTCTCTGATGACCTGAATCGGATTAGATAAGTCTGAACAGCCAGAGAGCACTGATGCATTCTGCCCTATCGATAGTGATGGCTGTGACCCGATAGCAGCATAGTGCCAGATCAAGCAAACGCCAGCACCTGTGCCCTCAAAATTAAAAGGAGGTCCACTCGGAAGAGCTAATATAGTCCCATCCTGATCGGTGATCAGCCAGCCCTGAAAATCTCCTTTGGCAGAAGACAGTCTGACATCAACCAGATCATCGAATCCGTCATCCGCACAAATGCTGAGACTCTGATTGTGCGAGGTCGATAAGAATCCTCCATTGGCAGCTAAGACATGGACGACTATCTTATTAGATAGTCCAAACCAGCCTCGCAGCTTTTTAATGTTTTGTCCTTTGACGGGTCCAATGCTGAACTCATCGTAACCAATGTGAATGATATGATATTTTCCTTGGTCCAAGCCTCCGAGGCTAAAGCTGGGGTCATCCTGTACCCTTATGATGACGTTATATTGATTGGTCAATATCCATAGTGATGAATCACCAGCATTGCCAGTAACTGATGCATTAATGACATCTGGAATCCCGTCACCGATACATAGATTTGTATTATCTGATGTGCTGATTGTCCCGCCATCAGGCTGAACATCCATTGCAAAAGTCGATCCTATTGAGAATAAAAAGAGTGCTATTGCGGAGATCAAAGAACACAAATTAGATTCGTTGCCAAACCTGAGTCTCATAAAGTTTATAGTTAATATTTGAAAAATCTAGTTGATAGGTCTCATTATCAGAGGATCACACGTATGGCAGAAAGCCATGTGCAAACTAGATCAGGTGGAGGTCTTCCCCTCAAATGTACAAAACATATTATAATAATTTATAATATGTATTGATTTTTGGAATAAAATTTGTCTATGGTATCACATATGTCCTTTTTGCTGCTTACACAGCGGAAAGAAATCATAATGTATTATAAATAAAATATCATGATCGTTATATCAATTGCAGTGCTAATCGTAGTGGTCTACGGAGAGAAATTGATCAAAGAATCGATGCAATAAGTAAAGGCCTACTGGACAGAACCATACATGGTGCGGACATCATCCTCAGTGAAGGTACCTATCAGGCCCGTCTGAAAGATGTATTCCTTGTCACCTTGAATCTTTACATGTCTAAAATCGAAGTTCAGCTTATCATCTATCTTTTTCTCATAAATAAAGCCATCTTCATACTCTTCCAGAATTTTTGAAAAGAATGTGCTTTCTTTCACCGTCTTTAGTTGTTCTGCTATGATATCGGCTTTCTCGAAGGTCACAGCATCAGAAGCAATGATCTGTACGTAGTAATCATCACCAGACTTTACGGTCACATCAGTCCAGACTCCCATATCATCAGTGACGATCTCAGCTCCTTCAGGTGCCTTGATACTTATCGGAAGGCCATGGGATAGTAGGTCTAACTTAGCCAGACCGCTGCCAGCATCAGACTTGCAACTTTGAATACTCATCAACGCCAATAAAAGAAATGCATATATGATTCTCATGCAGTAAAATTACGAAATAAAAAGACCCAACTATATTTAAATAATTGGGCCTTTATATTTTTATTCTTTGATACAATTTTGATCTACGACTAACTTTTCTTGTACTTGATCGAGCATCCGATAGCCTTGGTACTGGCCGGATCAGGATTTACTCCTTTCTGTATAGAGGCTATAGCATTGTCCACATAGTTCATATCCACCATCTCAGCGTCGCCTGGGTTATCATCGATCGCTCCGATGTACTTCACGATCATGTCCTGATCCAAAATATACACATGTGGGGTCTTTGTAGCTCCATAGACGGGAAATACTTTCTGTCCTTCATCAAACACGTATGGAAAATCGAAGCCTTTCTCTTCTGCTCGAATCTTCATTGCATCGTAGCTATCTCCAGTCTTGATGCTGGGATCATTCGGATTGATCGCTATGACAGGATAGCCCGCATCCGCATACTTTTGATGCATTTCATTGATTCTGTCTTCATATTTCACAGAGAAAGGGCATGTATTACAAGTGAAGACGACGATATATCCCTTTGCATCCTTATAGTCACTGAGAGACACCATCTGGCCATCGACACTCTTCAGCGAAAAGTCTGCGGCTTTGTCTCCTACTTTATACCCATTGCCAGGATTAATCTCAGCGTGTAGCTGTACTGAAAGAAAGCAACCGACTAAAAATGATAAAATGAAAAATTGTCTCATGATTTATATTTTTATTGAATTGATAATAGATTCTATTTCTTCTACTGATTTGAAGTCTTCCTCCCTAAATACAGAAGCTTTGCCCCGATAGATGTAGGTGGCAGGTATCGCCCCACTCCACTCATCGCTTACCTTATCCAGCCAGTTATTATACTTGGTATCAGTCAGCACCACGATATCGGATTGTAGTTTTTGTCGCTCTAAGAAGGGTTTTAGCTTGGTTTCGATCTGATTTTTGAAATCGAGTGACACCAAGATCACTTCTATATTGTCCTCTGAGGCATTGAGCTCCTCAAAATACGGTAGCTCCTCGATACACGGCTTACACCAAGTAGCCCAAAAATTAATCACATGTATCTTATCATCGTCGCTGTGGAGCAAGTGCTCAAAGTCATCAAATGACTCATATACAGTAAGTTCAGCCTGTGCATGACTCATTTCAAGCATCATTAATGTCAGTAAGGCCGATAAGCTAATGAACTTCATAATAATCCCTTTCGATCTCGTAAAAACGAAAAATCAGGGAGATTGTTTTACATCTGTTAATTCAGCTTATAGCTCAATCCGATGTTTTTCAGCTCTTCGATGAATTTGGAGTCCGCATTCACTTTTTTATCCAATGAGACGAGCTTGATGTCCAATTCGTCCTCCATATCGTATATTTCCATGGATAGATTGTGCGTGCCTTTGCTTTCATTGATCACCTGATTGATCTGCTTGATGACCAGCTTGTCTATCTGTGTCAGCCCCATCTGAATGGTGATGGACTTTGTCAGCGCTTTACCCACAGAATCCAGAAGTCTGATATCCTTCACTTTGAAGTAGGTGTTATCATTGTAGCCCTGGGCAAACATACCCTCCAAATAGATCACCTGTCCTGATACCAAGAGCTGCTTATACTTCAGGTAGTCATCCCGATACAGCCTGAACTCCAGAGCTCCATTAAAATCCTGAATCGTAAATCTACCATAGCCAAGGCCTTTTTGGTTCATCCCGTGAAACGCTTCTGTGACCAGACCAGCCAACTTTAGATTTCTGCCTTCAGACTGATGCGCTTTCTCCAGGTTACAAGTAGTGAAGTGCTCCAGCTCCAGCTTATAGTCATCCAGCGGATGTCCACTGATGTAGATACCGGTGACTTCTTTCTCCTTCTCCAGCTTCGTGATCAGTGGCCAAGACTTAGATTTAGGCATCGCGGGCATATCGATGAATGAATCAGAGATATCGCCAAAAAGTGAATTCTGATTTTGGGATTTCTGATTCTGATAGGTATTACCAAATCTGATGGCATGCTCCAGCAGCGTATCAAAATTCTCTGATTCCGCGAAGTAGGTAGCGCGCGTGAATCCGAATGAATCAATGGCTCCACTCAGCACCAGACTCTCAATGCATTTTTTATTCACCGCTCTGAGGTTGGCCCGCTTAGTCAGGTCAAAGATATTTTCAAAATTTCCATTCTCTCTTTCTTCCAGCAGTGCGGTGACGGGGCCCTCACCGACACCTTTGATCGCAGATAAGCCGAAGCGGATGTGTCCACTTTCATTCACGTGAAACTTCATGCGGCTGTCATTGATATCGGGGCCGAGTACGGTGAGCTTCATCCGCTTGCATTCACGTAGAAATTTATTGAGGCTATCAATGTTATTCTTATTGTGGTTCAGCACGGAGGCCATGAACTCTGCCGGAAAATGTGCTTTCAGGTACGCCGTCTGAAAGGCAATGAAAGCATAGCAGGTAGAGTGAGACTTATTGAAAGCATAGGACGCGAACGCTTCCCAATCCTTCCAGATCTTCTCTACGGTAGCTGGAGGATATCCATTCTTCTCACAGCCCTCTTTGAATTGCGGGAACATCTCATCGATCAGCTTCTTCTTCTTCTTACCCATGGCCTTTCTGAGCATATCAGCCTGCCCCTTGGAGAATCCGGCCAGCTTCTGAGATAAGAGCATGACCTGCTCTTGATAGACAGTGATGCCATAGGTATCGGAGAGATATTCCTGCATGTCATCCAGATCATACTTGATCTCCTCCTTGCCGTGCTTTCTGGCTACGAAGTTAGGGATGTACTGCATCGGGCCAGGCCGATACAAGGCATTCATGGCAATCAGATCATCAAATTTATCTGGCTTCAGTTCCTTTAGACTCTTCTGCATCCCCGTGGACTCATACTGAAAGATGCCCACCGTATCCCCTCGCTGGAAAAGCTCATAAGTGGCCACATCCTCTAATGATACAGTCTCTATGTCTATCTCTACCCCTTTACCCGTCTTGATGATTTCTACGGCATCCTTGATGATAGTCAGGGTCTTCAGGCCCAGAAAATCCATCTTCAGCAGGCCTGCATCCTCCACCACACTGTTGTCAAACTGGCTGACGAGTAGATCAGAATCTTTAGCCACAGATACAGGCACATAGTTAGTGATGTCATCAGGGGTGATGATCACACCGCAGGCATGTATACCTGTATTCCGCACGGAGCCCTCTAAGGCCTTGGCGGATCTGATCATCTCACCTACTTGATTTTGCTCTTGGGCCATCGCTCTGAATTTGATGGCCTTCTCCACATCTTCGGGCATCATGTCCTTCTTCAGCTTCGCGTCGATGCCGCCATCAGCCAGTACTTTCTTCAGCGATGCACTCAGGTGTGTCGGGAATGTCTTGGCGACTTGATTCACTTCATTCAGTGGTACCTGCATCACTCTGCCCACATCTCGGAGGCTGGACTTCGCCGCCATCGTACCGTAGGTGATGATCTGAGCCACCTGATTTTGCCCGTATTTATCTATGACATAGTCTATGACCTTGCTTCGCCCCTCGTCATCAAAGTCAATATCAATATCCGGCATGGAGACACGCTCTGGATTCAGAAATCGCTCGAATAGCAGGTCATACTTGATGGGGTCTATATTCGTAATCCCGAGGCAATAAGCCACGGCTGATCCAGCAGCAGAGCCCCGACCTGGTCCCACCGACACACCCATCTGCCTGGCTGTAGTCGTAAAATCTTGTACAATCAAGAAGTAGCCCGGATAGCCAGAATTTTTGATGACTTCCAGCTCAAAATTGAGTCTCTCCTCTATCACGGCGCTGATGTTACCATAGCGCTGCTTAGCCCCTTTAAAGGTCAGGTCTTTCAGGTATTCATCCTGCGTATGGAATCCTGGTGGCAGAGGATAGGCTGGCAGCACCACATCTCTGGTCAGCTCCATGTGATCCACCTTAGAAACGATGTCCATGGTATTATCGATAGCTTCTGGGATATCAGTAAAAATGGAATTCATCTCTGCCTGAGTCTTGAAATAGAAGTCAGAGCTGGGAAATTTGAATCGATTCGTATCAATGATATTCGATCCGGTATTGACACAGAGCAGAATGTCATGGATACCAGAATCTTTTTCCTCTACATAGTGAGAGTCATTCGTAGCTATGATTTTGACATTGTGCTTTCTGGCGAATCCAATAAGCACTTGATTCACATCCTCTTGGCTCATGCCCGTATCATCAATCTTCTCTAACCCTCTGTGTCGCTGCAGTTCAATGTAATAATCCTCTCCAAATACATCAAGCCACCATTTCAATAGCTCTTCTGCCTTCTCTGGAGAGCCTTTCAATATCGTCTGAGGTACCTCTGCGCCAATGCAGCAGCTGGTAGCGATGAGCCCCTCACTGTACTGGACTAGTAGCTCCTTATCAATCCTTGGAAACTTACCATAAAGTCCTTCCTTAAATCCAAAAGAGCAGAGTTTACTGAGGTTCTGGTAGCCTACCTTATTCTTAGCGAGCAGCAGCTGATGATAGCGTACATCTTTCTCGCCAGCAGACTTAGAGAATGATCGCTTGTGCCGATCATCCACCAGATAAAATTCGCAGCCGACGATCGGCTTGATGTTTCGCTTATTAGCCTCCGCGACGAATTTGAATGCGCCAAACATATTGCCGTGATCTGTCAGAGCTACCGCAGCCTGACCATCAGCCTGGGCCTTATCCATCATCTTAGCTATATCAGAAGCTCCGTCTAATAGTGAGTATTGGGTATGACAGTGTAGGTGGCTGAAATTAGGCATAGGCTATTGTATTGATCAGGTAGAGATATACAAAAATAGGCTATATGTTGGAAGATGTCAGAATTAATGACTCATTCTGGCGAAATGCCTTAAGCTAAACTGTGATCTACTGATAGCAGTATGGCTCTATGGCACAGTAGCTGAGATGCAAAGAGGCTACGATAACATGCCTGTCTGTTTAAAATGCAGTAATGAGTTGCGATAGTGTGCTATTATCCTTCGGCACAAATGAAGCTAAGTGCTAAGCTAATGAGATCACTTCCTCTCTAATCTTTACCGTACCGACGAT
>CALFUK010000140.1 GCA_937929945.1 uncultured Saprospiraceae bacterium | reverse complement strand
CCATACTGACCTTCGTAGCGCTTCAGCTCCTTACCAGTCACATCATATATGATCACTGAGGCAGTCGCAGCACTCGGTAGCTCAAATCTGATCTTCGTCGTCGTGGCGAATGGGTTAGGATCATTCTGATATAAGATGCTCACCGCACTGGCTGACTCTTCTATCTCAAAGCTGATCTCATATTGATCCAAGTCCTTGCCTTGGTATGCTTCTGCTCTGGTGATGGATGAATTAATATCCAGCGATGAGGCGATGCTGCCAGACTCTTCTGCTCTGAAGATCAAGGAGAATAATGCTTCATCATCAGATAGCATGGACTCAGTACCATCGTAACTGATGGTCAGCTGCGACTCATGTACACCGATGTGATCAGCACTCATGGCTAGCTGCCCTGGCACTACACCGACATAGCTTAGGCCAGTGTGCTGTACTGTCATCTGCATACCTTTCAGATCAAATAAGTCATTCGCCTTCATCTCCACGATCACTTCGCTACCAGCCTGATAGTGCTGATCCAAAGTACTCATCTGTATGGAGCCGACTGATCTGACTTCTGATCTTAGCAATCCATTCGACTGAACATCACCATTGACATCTCCGATTTTTACTCCGACGATATCTTGGCTCATGGCGCGGGCCATATTTTCGATATTCACTACTTCTACAAAAGGCCATGGCTGAGATGTGTCTTCAAATTGGTGCGTTTTATCAACGAATCTCCAGCTCTCATTATTCGGGAGATCTTCTTGTATCCCCAGAATTAGCTTTCTCAGTACGACGACATCTGAAGCACTGATCTTATAATCATTATTCACATCAGATGCGATGACCTTGTACGCACTTTCAAATGTGTCAGTACCTAAGATGTGTCTCATGATCAATACGATATCCAAGGTCGAGACTCCATTCAGATAGTCATAGTCCTTACTCGAACGAATCTGATAGTCTGCACCCAGCGGATTATTGTAGAATGCATACTCACCATTTGCCTCTGTGATCATACTCTTCGGATATTCTTGCAGCTCTTGCGAAGCCACTGTCACCGTCACACCCTCGATTCGATCACCCGCTTCGGTCGTGATTTGTCCTGAGATGATCGAGCCTGAGCCTTGCTCATCATTCGAACACTCTCCACCGACGATCACCGACACTGTACAGAAGTCGCCATTGCCACTCGTGTCCCAGATCCAGACATCCAGATCATATACGCTACGTAAGTCATCACAGTCAAACTCAATGTTTGACTGACTGCCAAAGTCTGTAGAGTCTGGCGTGATCGGAAGCTCTCCACTTCTCACCACGCTGTAGTCTATCTCACTGCAGTTATCGAAGCTGCCCAGATCAAAGTCCTTCGCCCATACGGCGACTGTCCCGCCTGACTGCATGAATGCTGTCGTGACACCCGCGATACAGAGTGGCACTGGTGCTTTCTCATCACCGAAGGTCACTGTGCTCGTCGTCGTACTCGCATTACCACAGCCATCACTCACTACGAAGCTCACTGTGTGCTCGTCACCTGGGCTACCTGCCTGTGTCTCTACACTCACGCTCGCTCCACTGGCTGTACTCGTGGTCACTGCTGTGCCATTGTCATAGCGGATCACCCAGTTCAGCAGTTCTGATGCTACGATCGTCGAGTCACATAGGTCTGATGCTGTCGCAGTCACGATACCTGTGCCCGTACAGGCTGCATCGTCATCTTTTGACGCTGCTCCTCCTGTGGTATTCACCACCACATCGGCAGCTTCTACAGTCGGTGCGGTATCATCTACGACCTTGATCACTTGATCATAGGTATAGTAGCCGTCTCTATCTACTTTAGTATATCTGAAGTACACTGGATCAGGTGATACATTCTCATCGCAGCCTGCGCACACACCTTGGGCCCAGTCTTCTACTGCTTGGAATTCATCATTGGCTCCATCATTTTCATCATCCACATCTCCTCCATTCACTTCCCAGTAGCACCAGTCGATCACCGTCCAGCGCTTGATCAGCTTCAGACAGGCATCGGAGGCTTCTACTGTATCCACTTGGGATGAGATACCCACTAAGCCGCAGCTCGTATTACACCAGATCGGTGTAGAGCTGACCTCGCCTACTGAACAGCTGAACACTGCTCCCATACTCACTTCTTGCTCAAATTCGATTAGGACATCATCGTCGTTACACTCTAGATTTACCCCTTGGTAGATCTCGCCTGTGTGATGCTTGGGCCACTTGATCGTGTAAGGATCAAAGCTCGTCGGATTAGAGACTGTCACCACCTGATTACAGTAGGTCTCTTCTTCATCCTTCTCTCCGTTGCCATTTGTATCTAAGTACCAGGTACGGAATATTTGACCTTCGCCACATCCATTCAAGAACTCTGAGTCGTCAATATATAAGAGTGGCAACTCATCCCCGCAAATGCTATTCGTACCGATAGGTCTTCCCAGATCTTCATCTTTATCATCCGTACAGACGATGCTATGTGGCTGACAGTTGAGCAGGGCACTTGTCTTATCTTCTACAGTCACTTCTGCCATACAGACATTACTGTTACCATGATCATCAAACGTGTGCAGCACCACCATCTGTACTCCGATATCATCACAGCAGAACTTCACGGCATCATGACATAGTACATAGGGTATCACATCGATACTTTCTATGAGTCCGTTCTTATCCAACAAGGTATCACGGAATTCTCCATCGATGCTGCAGCTATTCACAGCTCTATATGTCAGCTTACCATCGATCATGGTATCCAAGAGGCCAGCTTCAAAGTCAACCATTCTCACCATACAAGTTGTCACGGGTCCGCAGCCAGCATCATGACTATCAGCATCGACGCTCTCCGCAAATAGCTTTGCAGCACCACCGTCTGATCCTCCAGTAATGGAGACCTTAATGTTGTCTTGACATACTGCTACAGGATCTACTAAGTCAATCACGTTGATTTGATACTTGAATAGCTCTATGTTGGCACATCCATCTTTGTATACATAAGTCACCCAGTGCACACCTTCTTCTATACCTACTCCTGCTACCACAAGATCATTTGATTCAAATTCTCCATCCACCTGAATGAATCCACTACCCTCTCCTGTCACGTAGGCTTCAAAATCTACCAGACCACATGATCTATTGATAGAGTCAGGAAGCGGTAAGATGCCAGCGAAAGTACATTGCCATGGATTGATACTCACGGTAATGGGTGCTCTCACATCTTCTACTTCTGGGCCTTCTACATCATAGATCGTGATGACCTGTGTATGATTGATCGGGTTCACCCCATCTTCATATGCACTACACACATTATTCAGTGTCCACTGTCTGAGTATTTGGAATGAACCTCCACATATTTCTAAGACTCTATCCTCATAATCCATGGAGAATAAGCAGAGTCCCTTATCAGTATTCAGCGATAGGCCAAATATATTAGGGAATCCAGTGCTATCAGGATGGATCACAGAGGCTGGATCTATTTGGCCTGTCTCAATGGCTAAGAATGAATCTTCCACTTTAGCACAGTCAATCGGATCTTCTATCGTAATATCCTCAGGGAATAACACATGATTCGTACTGAATGGAATAATATTGATGATCTGAGTGTCCCTCTGCACATTCCCCTCATCATCAGCTACCAGCCATCTTCTTTCTATAGTCGCTCTTGGAGAGCTACATTCGTCAAATTCTCTGTATACATCTTCATAGTCATATCTCCATTCTGGCTCACAGTTGAGCACTTCTGGATATCCCAGCTTGAAATAATCAGGGCTCGTAGGCTCTACACAGAGCAGAGTGGTATCAACAGGCCACTGTACTATCGGTATCTGCTTTTCTTCCAGCAGTACTTCTGCCCAGCAGCTGTTACCTGATCCATTACAGTCTTTTACTGTGACTCGGAATAGCTGACCGATGTCTGACTCATCAAAGAAATTCAGGTGATCTGCACCATTCTCATCAGTGACATCGATGTAGAGCAGTTCACTACACAGCTGTCCGCCACCTTCTAAGATCAGATCAGGATTTAATTCTAACCAGCATTCGCCACCGAGTGATACATTCACTCGATCATTACATGATATGGCCTGATTGAAGTCAATCGGCGCAGTAAGATTCACACTGACATTGACATCACAAGTACTGGTATTACCTGACGCATCAGTAGCTGTCACTAAGATAGAAGTGGTGTTCATATCTATAGCTGCTGACAATGGTGGCTCCGTACTGACCACTACATCACAATCATCACTTCCCAATATTTCAGTGATTCCTATAAATGAAGCATCACAGTTACCTGGATCGATGTCAATATTGACTGTAGTGGTAGGACAATTTAGCACAGGAGCTACATAATCAATCACGGTCACTAAGACCTCAGCGTAAGCTGTCTTATTATTACAAGGATCAGTAGCTGATACAACCACCCGATGCTCGCCTATATCACTACAGTTAAAATAGCTGGGCTGTATGTCTACGATCAAGTCGCTCGAATCAATAAAACAAGCATCCTGCAATCTCACGATGACGTCCTGCGCTATCAGAGATCTATGCCCGTCTGGTCCAATAGACACCGTTACTTCATCCTTAACGACCAGTTCTGGCGGATTCGGATCAATGATGGTAATCATCTGCACCGCTGAATCTATGTTTCCACATTCATCTTCAGCTATCCAGAATCTGTGTATGATTCCTGCTTTATCTCCTTTACATAGTAGGTCTAGAGAATCTCTAAACGTAATCCTAATCTCATCCAGTGGTGAGCAGAAACCGTCCGTGGCAGTAGCCATACCAGCTTCTAATAGGTCCACCGCTGTCAAGAACGTATCACAGACCTCAGAAGTATCTTTCACAATAATTTTTGTGAAGACCCATTCACCGCCTATGACGACTAAACTGTCAAGCGTATCTACTGGTGTCAACAGTAACCTACAATTCGTAATTACTGTATCTAATGCGCACTCTGTTATTGTTGTATCTGGAGGTAAAGTAATCACAGGAGCCATGGTATCACGCATGAATATTTTGTGATTGTGTTCGCAAGTATTACCTGCTTCATCAGTGATCATCCATGTTCGCTTCAGTGTGAAGGTATTAGGACAGATACTATCAAATTTAATCTCCGCAAATTCTACAGCAATCTCCTCTGGCTCAGAACAATTATCTCTCAAGTGCCATGGGGCATTCACAATAAATGTATCTGGTATGACACAATCATATGTAACAGTATCTTCTGGCATAGTCGTCACGAACTCAGGGCATTGCTCATCTCTGACAATCACCTCAAAAGAACACATGCCTGGATTCTGTATTGGTGCTGTAATGCCTGTGGGTAGATCATCAGGATTAATCCTGTAAGTGACCATTATTGTATCCACTGGGTAATCCAATCCACCTGCCTGGCCATCATGCCACACACCATAATCGACTACGATATCTCCATTAGCTGGATCAGTGACTGGTAGAGACCCGTCTGCTGCATTCAGCATAAACTGGATATCCATTTCGTCAATGTCTGTACAGTTAGATTCTATTCTAGCATCTGGGAAGTTCACAATCGCTCCACACTCTTCTTGGTCATTCTGCACATTCACAGGATCATGCACATCTGGGCACACAATGGCTACGGTACAGACGATCGTATGTACTGTAGCTCCATCCTCTAGAGGAGCTCCATCCATATTAGGGTCCGGATCGCTTCCATCAGCTGATACATCCATCACAGTATCACCTGCTGGATTCTTACTACTTATCGTCGCCGAATTAGTCACGACTGAGGTACCACAAGTACAGGCATCTACCCGCAGGATAACTGAACCCCTGTCTCCTATTGGCAGGTCATCTTGGCCAGATAATAAGTTTTTACTTGTCAATGCATCTGCATAATTAGCATTGACAGAGAAGTCGTCACTGGTGATTTCAAAGATGCTGACATCTCCAGTACAACCTCCAAAGGCTGTCAACAGATCATCCATCAGCTGCAGACTATCAAGGTCTGTATTACCAAAATTCTCTATGTTGAATTCGTACGTGACTCTGGCACAATCATCCGTAATCATCTCGATGCTGGCTAGTCTCTTTGCCAATCCTATGGCAGGCGCGAACTCTAGAGTGACTGGAGTAGGGACCATTTCATCAGGAATACCATCACCATTAGGATCTGGATCGCTTCCATCTGTAGATATGTCACTGATCACCAGTCCATTAGGTGGTGTACCACTTGCCGTCACTGTATTTAAGTACGGTCCTGTATTGCCTCCAGAGCAAACATTCACGTAGACATAAATCGCTCCTTCATTACCTCCTGTGACTGCTATTAAAGTATCCAGTCCATTCAGTAACATTTTATCTCCTACGCCATCAAAATCAGTATTGACCGCGAACTCCTCACTTTCTAATCCTGTGACAGTGAAACTCTCAGCTAGCATGAATGTAGCTGCTAAGTCTTCGATCACTTGCATATTTGCTAGATCGACATCTCCAAAATTCTGAACTCTGATCTCATAGACCATGTCAAAACAGCCGTCATCATTTAAGAATGGGCCTCTTGATACAGATTTTGAAACACCTATACCTGGTGTAAATCCAAAGCTCACAGGAGTTGGTATGTTATTATCTGTTGGTGAACCATCACCGTTAGGATCAGGTTCTGAGCCATTCTGAGAAAGGTCAGCCAAGTTAGTGCCATCTGCAGCCACTCCTTCTACTCTGGCAAAGTTGAAAAACGGACCCGTGAGACCGCCGCACTCCGTCCGAACTGTAAGCAGTATAGCACCTTGATCTCCTACCTCTAAGGAATCAGTCCCCTCCAGTAAGTTATTCATTCCGACACCATCGAATGGAACTGAGGTATTCACCGTGAAATCATCACTGGTCAGCTCCAGTACTTCAATGGAAGAACAACCAGTAAATGTAGCCGACAAAATATCTACGACTTGGATGTCACGGATGATCTGATTTCCAAAATTTTCAATATTGAATTCGTAGGTGACAATAGAACTTCCATCAGCATTATTCACAACTGCTACGGCATTTTTCGCCAGACCGATGTTGCTGATAAATTCAAATCCTATCGTTGTTGGTACTTGCTCATCTGGATTGTCATCACCGTCTGGATCTGGATCGCTACCATCTGTACTTAGATCCATGGCACTACCTCCACTTGATGTACCTGCGCTTGCAATAGCCTGATTCTCAAATGGCCCCGTATTAGATCCACAATTACTTACATTAATGGTCAACAGTATTGCTCCCTTATCATCAACTGTCAGATTATCATTCCCAAGCAATAAATCAGTATCTACAACTCCATCAAATGATGGATTCACCTTGAAGTCATCACTGGTGATGGTGAGTACATTCACAGCACATGGCGCATCAAATGTAGCACTCAAATCATCCATCAATTGAACATTCGTTAGCTCCACATTTCCATAATTTTGAATATTGAATTCAAAAGACACTGTGCTACTTCCGTCTGAATTATTGATTAGTTGTACCAATCTTTTGGATGTGCCAATGACTGGATTTTGAGTCAAACTAGTATTGGTTGTACCTGATTCATCAGTGGTCTCACCATTACCATCAGGATCTGGATCACTTCCACTGCTACTCATATCTTCTATAGTAGCTCCCCCTGGCGTCATTCCTGAGCCAGTCGCTATATTCGCTATCGCTGTACCATCTGGACAGCCACATGCTTCTACTGTGAATAGTATCGCGCCTTTGTCTCCTACCTCTAAGAGGTCGGTACCAACTAATAGATCTGTATCTGCATTACCATCGTAAGCATCATTCACGATGAAGTCATCACTCGTCAATTCCTTAATGATGTAAGAAGCACAGGCATCGTATCCTGCCCCTGGTGTTTCATCAAGATTATCCACGACTTGTAGATTTGAAATCGGTGCTGTACCAAGATTTTCTACATTCAGCTCATAGGTCACTAAGAAGCATCCGTCGTCCTGTAACCAGACGCCTACTTCTCGCTT
>CALFUK010000139.1 GCA_937929945.1 uncultured Saprospiraceae bacterium | reverse complement strand
TGGTCTTATTTGAATAGTAACTATAGATGTAGCATATGAGCACGGATTTTCATTCATTACCCATCAAGAAGATTATCAGAGAGACGGAGAATAGCATCTCGGTCTACTTCGATGTATCAGAGACCTTAGCGGAGCAATACAGTTTTGAGCCGGGGCAATACCTGACGCTGAAGTTTGATAAAAATGGAGAAGAATACAGGCGCGCCTATTCCATCTGCACCAGCCCGCTCAGCGGTGATCTAGCCGTGACCTCGAAGCGCGTGCCGAATGGCGTGATCTCGAATCATATGAATGATCACCTAGCAGAAGGCCAGACTGTAGAAGTCATGCAGCCGCAAGGCACTTTCACCGTAGATTTGAATCATGACCGCATGGCTGATTATTACCTATTCGCTGGCGGTAGTGGCATCACACCCATGATGTCGCTGATCAAGACTATCGTGGAGCAAGAGCCTAAGAGCGTGGTCCACCTCTACTATGGGAATCGGGACGAGGCAAATATCATATTTAAGGATGAATTAGAGAGCCTACTGACTACCTATGCAGGTCAGCTTACAGTCAGACACATACTCAGTGATCCCGTCAAAAAGAAATCAGGGTTTTTCTCTAAAGCCAAAAGCACTTGGCATGGTTGGTCTGGATTTCCCAACCAAGACAACATCGGAAAATTTCTCCAAGAGAACCCTCAGCAAGGTAAGGAGCAGGTCTACATGATCTGCGGCCCCACCATGATGATGGATGTGGTCAAGCAAAGCCTCGAATCACTCGGTGTAGCTGCCGACCAGATCAAAATAGAATACTTCGCCAGTCCGAAGAAAGAAGAAGCGGGACAGAGCGCCGCCGCTACTGGAGACGGAAAGCAAATCAAGGTCAAGCTCAAAGGCGAAGAGCTAACAGTCGCCGTACCAGCTGGCAAGACCATACTAGATGCACTGCTGGACCTGAAAAAAGATGCACCTTACTCTTGTACCAGCGGCGCCTGTTCTACCTGTGTCGCCAAAGTGACCCAAGGTAAAGTCGAGATGGACGCCTGCTACGCCCTGGATGATGACGAAGTCGAGTCTGGCTACATCCTGACTTGCCAAGCACATCCGACGACAGATGACGTCGAGATTCTCTTTGAAGATTAGGATCGTAGTTTTGTATGACAACCCCTTGCGATAACAGAATGATCTCAGTAAGAATTACCAAATCTCCCTTTACAAATGAGATACAGAGTGTTGAGTCGTAGTAAATGATATCGCCAAATAAGCGAAGACAAGAAAAAAATGAAATCCTGAAAAGACTCAGGCCACAAAGTAGGGGATACATGACGTTAAGATATAGCTAAAGCTCCGCTGCAGCCATGCCTCTAGTTTTGAGCTTGCGGGAAATAGTTTATATTCACAAGACACATAGTGATCAGGTGCATAGATTTACATTCATTTTACTTTTCATGTATGCGGCTTTTGCAGCAATAAGCCAGAACCCAACCCTCTTTGAGACGCTCAGTTCTGAGCAGACACACGTCACCTTCGTTAATGCGCTGACCGATGAGGCGGAGCAGAACATCATGATTTACTCTAACTATTATGGTGGTGCGGGAGTTGGCATCGGCGATTTCAATCAGGACGGCTTGCAGGATCTATTCTTTGCAGGTAATATGGTCACGGATGAGCTCTATGTGAATCAGGGAAGCCTATCCTTTCAAAACACCACCAAGCATTCAGGCATTTTGCAGGATGACGGCTGGTCTTCAGGTGTCGTCGTAGCGGATGTGAATGGCGATGGCTACCTAGACATCTATGTGACCAGAGAGCTATACGATGACGAGCCAGAGCGCCGAAAGAATCGATTATACATCAATGATGGTCCTCCGGATGACCAGACAAAAGGCTATGTGCCAAGCTTCCAAGAGCAGGCAGCACTCTATGGCGTTGATGACTCAGAGCGGACGCGCCATGCTAGCTTCCTAGATTATGACCAGGATGGCGACTTAGACCTCTTCTTGCTGAACCAACCACCTAACCCCGGTGATTATTCTTCTTATTATAATCAGCCACTACTGATTGAGCAATACAGGCCACGGCTGCTTGAAAACAGTGGGCCCATGACGGCGGGAGATACGATGGGTGGATTCAGAGATGTGACCATGGCGGCAGGACTCGGCCGCACAGGATTTCCGAACAGTGCCACTGCCAGCGACCTGAATGGTGACGGCTGGACAGACCTGTACGTCGCGAATGACTTCTGGGTAGGGGACTGGTATTATCTCAATAATGGAGATGGCACATTCACGGATGTAGCGCTGGATCATCTGGGGCACACCTCATTCTCCAGCATGGGTGTCGATGCTTCTGATATGAATAATGATGGCCTCCTGGATCTCGCAGTCGTGGATATGGCGGCAGAAGATAACTATCGCTCGAAGGCGAACATGAGCGGCATGAACCCAGCTGCATTTTGGAAGGTGGTAGACGATGGTGGTCACTACCAGTATATGTATAACACGCTGCAGATGAATCGGGGCGAAGGTCAGATGAGTGAGATCGCCCAGCAGGCGGGCATTGCCACGACCGACTGGAGCTGGTCCATCCTCATGGCTGACTTTGACAATGACCAGTGGAAAGATGTCTTTGTCTCTAATGGCTTACTGCGTGACATTCGAAATAAGGATGCCTCCAAGACGCTTCCTGATTACCTTCAGGGCAAACTGCATGAGTATATACAGCAGAATCCCAATCCAGAGAACATAGGCATCTGGGATATCGTGGATATTGACAGAGCCTTGGCGCTGGTCCCCTCAGAGAAGCTGTATAATTATTTCTACAAGAATGAAGGCGATCTGAGTTTCTCAAAGACATCTACTGAGTGGGGCATCACTGAGAAGACATTTTCTAATGGGGCCTCTTACGCGGATTTAGATAACGATGGCGATCTTGACCTGGTGGTCAATAACATCAATGACCCAGCGACCATCATGAAGAACAATTCTGTAGAACAAGGACGCAACCATTTTTTGCGTATTGATGCCGTGCCAGCGGCGGGGAAAACGAACCACGGGGTAAAGTGTAGCATAAAGACGGCTGATGGCGAGCAGTTTTTTGAGATCACCGGCGTCAGAGGCATGTACTCCACCAGTGAGACCATCATTCATTTTGGTTTGGGGGAGAATCAAGAAGTACAAGAAATACAGCTCACTTGGCCGGATGGCAGAATGAATACGCTACAGGCGATCGCAGCGGATCAAAGCATTGAGGTTCATTGGGAAGACGCTACATTGCCCATAGCCGAGCCAGCCAAGGGAGTTGAGCCACTCATGGCCTTGGCAGCAGATCGGATGCCCGAACCATATCGCCATCAGGAAAACCCCTTTGACGACTATAAGACACAGGTGCTGCTGCCGCACAAGATGTCGACCGCAGGCCCGCACCTATCCACAGGTGATGTCAATGGCGATGGATTAGAGGACCTCTTCGTCGGTGGTGCCATCGGCCAGGCGGGCAGCTTCATCATCCAGCAAGCTGATGGGACATTTCAGCCAGCAGTGCAGGCGGCACTGGAAGCGGACCAGAAGCAAGAAGACCTTGGTTCAGCCCTCTTGGATATAGACGGTGATGGCGATCTCGACCTCTACGTAGTCAGCGGAGGAAATGAATACGTAGCCAGCTCCATAAAATACCAAGACCGCCTTTACCTGAATGATGGCAGCGGACAGTTCACTAAAGACAGCAGCTGGATGCCGGATATCAGAAACAGTGGCTCCGTGGTGAGGCCAATGGACTTTGATCAAGACGGTGATGTGGATGTCTTCGTCGGCAGCCACCACATCCCCTGGTCATACCCTGAGACGCCCAGCAGCACACTTCTGGTGAATGACCAAAATCGATTACAAACACCTGATCAAGCTGTGTTTGACGACTTAGGCATGGTCAATGACGCCATCTGGATCGACTATAACCGTGATGGCTGGCAGGATTTGATCGTCGTCGGCGAATGGATGCCCATCACCGTCCTCATTAATGAGCAGGGCAAAGCATTTACAAAGCTGGTCCTTCCTGTGGATATCGACACTCACGGTTGGTGGTGGTCCATTGAAAGCGCTGACTTTGATGGTGATGGTGATGAGGACCTGATCGCGGGTAATCTCGGGCTTAATTATAAATACAAAGCCACGGCAGAAGAGCCTTTCGAAGTGTACTACGATGATTTTGATGGCAATAACTCTAAGGACATCGTTCTCACCTACTATAACTATGGGATACAGTATCCGCTGCGCGGCAGGCAGTGCTCCTCCGAACAAATACCGCAGCTCAAAGAGAAAATGCCGACCTATGATATTTTTGCGTCATCCGATGCTGCAGCCATCTATGGCGGCACAGACCTGGAGAATGCCCTGCACCTATCGGCGACGACCTTTGCCAGCCTCTATCTCGAGAATGATGGTCAAGGCAACTACAAAGCGCATGAGTTACCGTCCCTAGCTCAAATCTCCTCGATTAATGATATCCTAATAGCCGATTACAATCGAGACAATCACTTAGATGTACTCGTCGCGGGTAATCTTTATGATGCCGAAGTCGAGACACCGCGCAGTGACGCCAGCTATGGCCTCGTGCTGCTTGGCGATGGCGCAGGCCACTTTAGCCCCCTGACCAAAGCAGAGAGCGGCTTTTCTGTACCGCATCAGGTCAAGAGCTTAGCTCAGCTGAAGCAAAGTGGACAGCAGCTCATCTTTGTGGGGAGTAATGATGGAGAGATGAAGGTTTTTGAGGGGAAACGGTGAATTTAGAGAGAGAGGCTGCTATAAATACTACAGCTTACTCATTCATCTTTCTATAGATCTTCTTCATCATTAACTCCTTTACCAATTCTCCAAACATTTTGTCGTCAAGTATTTTTTCGAATATCTCTTGATTTTGATCCATTCTACCAATAAGTTTATCCATAAATCTGTCTTCAAAGGCATATTTGAATGTGTCCAGTTTATTCGCTTTGGCTTGCACTTGAAGTTTTTCATCTTCCATTAATTCAGCCTCTATTTGATCGAAGAAAAGTTTATCAGCTTCTTCGAATTCAGTGCCAAATCTTTCATTAAGAACTGATACGATTTCGGATAATAAAGCTTCTTCTTCCTTTGTTCGTTTTAATCCAGCTTCACT
>CALFUK010000138.1 GCA_937929945.1 uncultured Saprospiraceae bacterium | reverse complement strand
TTATAATGTGGATACTGATATCGAAGAGAATACTGACATAGCTTCTCAAGCTTTGATTAATAGACTCGTACCTAAGGTAAAAATATTAGCGAAGCAGCACATTCAGCCCTTATTTTTTGATAATTGTGGTAATGTGTTTGATAACTGGTTTAACAAAGACATGCCGAGGTATGAAGATGCGAGCGGACGTCCCAGTCCACCAGATGAGACATTCCTGCTCAACTGTCAGGGAAATGCGCAAGACAGTGATAACGATGGTGTATGTGATGGTTTAGATCTTTGTCCTGGAAGCGATGATACCATTGATATGAATGCTAATGGCATCCCTGATGGCTGTGATACATGTGATCCAGCACTGAATGGCACGGCTTGTAATGATAATGATCCCTGTACGACAGGGGACGTCTACGATGCGAGCTGTAATTGTGCAGGTACCTTTGCTGATGCTGATGCTGATGGAGTCTGTGACGCTAATGATGTCTGTCCAGGAGGTGATGACAGCCTGGATGCTGATAATGATGGTACACCAGACTTCTGCGATACTTGTGATGCTTCGTTAGCTGGTACTACTTGCGATGATAATGATCCTTGTACGACAGGAGATATCTTTGATTCGAGCTGTAATTGTGCAGGAACCTTTGCTGATGCTGATTCAGATGGCGTCTGCGATGCTAATGATGTCTGTCCAGGTGGTGATGACAGCCAGGATGTTGATAATGATGGTACACCAGACTTCTGTGATACTTGTGATGCTTCGTTAGCTGGTACTACTTGCGATGATAATGATCCCTGTACGACAGGAGACATCATTGATTCGAGCTGTAATTGTGCAGGAACCTTTGCTGATGCTGATTCAGATGGCGTCTGCGATGCTAATGATGTCTGTCCAGGAGGTGATGACAGCCTGGATGCTGATAATGATGGTACACCAGACTTCTGCGATACTTGTGATGCTTCGTTAGCTGGTACTACTTGCGATGATAATGATCCCTGTACGACAGGAGATATCTTTGATGCAAGCTGTAATTGTGCAGGTACCTTTGTTGATGCTGATTCAGATGGCGTCTGCGATGCTAATGATGTCTGCCCTGGTGGTGATGACAGCCAGGATGCTGATAATGATGGTACACCAGACTTCTGTGACCAGTGTGATAATAATGCTAATACTACACCAATAAATGCAGCACTTGCAGGTGTAGCTTCGATGAGTTCTACCTTGAATAATTTAGCAGCGAGTAGACTGAATGATGATATCATCAACGATCAATTCTTGGCTCACTCAGGTAATAATAGTCCGAATGAATGGATGGAAATCGATCTTGGCACCAGTCAAAGTCTGAGCGATGTTGTGATTTGGAATCGGTCCACATGCTGTCAGTATAGACTAAGCAATATCTATGTGATGACATCAAATACTCCGTTCCCGCAGAATACTGATATCACTGCTGCACTGGCGAATGCTGATTTTACAGTCCAGCTTGGAAATACCTCAGCCTTAGATACGATAACTGTGAGCGTGAATCAGTCAGGAAGATATGTCAGACTTCAGAAGTCAGGTAATAATGTCAGTAATGATAATAACCTGAATATAAAAGAGATTCAAGTATTCACAGCTACTGCAACAGCATGTGATGATGGAGATGCATGTACAGTTGATGATGCGTTTGATGCCAACTGTAATTGTGTAGGAGTCCTCATGGATACGGATGGCGACGGTGTGTGTGATGCTGATGATGTTTGTGCTGGCGGAGATGATACAATAGATACAGATAATAATGGAATACCTGATTTTTGTGATCAGTGTGTAGACGTCATCGTAAAATCAGATAATCTGACACAGACAGCAGATTTAAAAGCGAATATTCGAGTAGAATCTAATAATGTAATCCCTTCAGGATCCGATACAGATTTTACTGCAGGGCAATGTGTCTTGTTAAATCCTGGTTTTGAAGTACAGCAAGATGGTGTATTTCATGCCTTCATTGAGACTTGTACTAATCAATAATTGACATACGATTAGGCTGCATTGTTTTGTTCAATAATAAATGATGCAGCCTAATTAATTACTTACTATCCAGAGTAATGCAGCTATATTTGAGTGTTCTGAAAAATTACATTTATGATATAATTCATTTGGATCATGCATAGATTATTAAGTTCAAAATTATTATTGTTCCTTTTTTTTATCGTTTTGGTAAAGATTGGATTTAGTCAAAATGCAGGTTTTTATACAGGACAATATGATGAACTATCGTGGGACCAATTACTGGATAGTTTAGAAATCAAACAGCAGATTCTGTCAAATAAGATAGATCAAGCCACCATTCTTAGTTTTGAGACAGCTTATGCCGAGAGTAGTCTGACTACCGTTGAGACTTTTATTTGCTTTGCCACCAGAGATAAAGAAAATCAAGTAGAGCTTGAATTGTATTATGATAAATTTGGAACCTATCAAAGAGCATTCGCCGCTCAGTTAAACCTCTTAGGAATTCCAAGTGTTGATTATTCGATTTACAGCCCATTTCAGATTTTATTTTCAGCTGGAAAAGTGATTGACAATGCTATACTTGAAATAGACCGACAGCTAAATAGTGAGATTACTTTACAAGAAATACCTGATTTCACGGTCGGCGATTTTCCTGAGCTATTATCCAGTTCTTCTTATTACCATAAAAACAGTAAGCCTATCTTTCCATCTTCATTGTGGGGTATGCCTGCAGAAGCGGAATTGATGAAGACCATAGGGTATTTGGGTGAGGCTTTCTTTGCACCCATAGCCTTGAATTCTCCTAATGGTGTTACATCACAGGGATTTATGAATTTTCAAGTTAATAAAATGATGGGCCAGGTAGCTTCTAATCAGACGCCAACCCAGATTCACTTTACGCATCAGCCGTTACCTTCTTGGATGGTTCAAGCAAATCCAGAAATCAATGACTTCAGCAGGGGGTTTGTCAATTATGACATAAACAATCCTCTGACATATCAGTATAGCGGTAATATGATGTCTGATGTTGCTGGAAGAATTAATAACACAGATGATACAGGTCCAGTCATTTATGTGCTCTCGAATGAACCCAGGTGGGAAATCGGTCAGGGTCGGCCACAGTCAGACAGCGGTGTGTCACAATTGACGATTGATGCATTTATTGCTTACTTGCAATCTGAATATGGGACGATTAATAATTTGAATAACATCTATTCTAATATCAATGGTCATCAGGACTTTGTCTCTTTTCAAGATGTTCCAGTAACTTATAGTATTCCATTGGATATTGTTTGGCGAGGTACTCCAGTCTGGTATGACTGGATGAGATTTAATATGAATAGCGTCACTAAGTGGCATCAGCACCTTAAAGATAATGTCATATCGAGTGATCCAGATGCTAAGACTTCTATTAAAATTAGAGGTAGAGAATTTGAAGATCACTACAGAGATCATGGTGTGGACATAGAGCAGCTGATGGATATGCAGGAGATTATTGGTTTCGATAATCATACTACGCCAAGAGAGACTCATTTTAGAAATGCCCGGCCATATCTTGATTGGGTGGATAATTATACGCTCGAATGGAGAGAGCAAGCAATCATGCTGGATTTTTCTAAATCCATGTATCCTGATAAACCCACATTTGACTCCGAGTGGCACGGTATAAGTACAAGCGCATGGATCAATTACTCCATAGATCTTAATTATACTAAGTCTGCATTGTGGCTGGCCTACAGTAATGGACTGAGTATGATGAACGCCTGGTGGTGGTACAGGCACATGGAGAATAAAGTAATCAATGGTAACGCTGTTGAAAAAGGAGACTTAGAACCAAAGGCGGCCAATGTGAATAACACCTCATTCGCGCCTCTTCATCAGCCAGTCGCTTTTGATGCTTTCAGTAGAGCCATGAAAGAAGTTAATTCCTTAAGCGAGACGGTGGTCACGCTGAGTCACAAGAAGAGAGACTATCTGATCTACTACTGCGAAGAATCAGCGATACAAGACCCAGAATACATGCCTCAATTAGCAAGGATATATGAGGCCTTAAAATTATTGAATTATAAAGTAGGATTTACGACGCCTAACAAAATTGATGCAAATCCTCATGCACCGAAAGCTATAATTGTACCGCCGAGCAAACATGTTAAAAATACGACAGTTACAGAGCTGGAGAATTATAAACAAAGCAATAGTCAAGTGGAAATAGTATCACTATCTGCAATGGGAGAATCTGTTTTTGAATTAAACGAAAAAGGGATAGCAGCAAGCAGAGACTTGACATGGATTGACACAGATTTAATCTATGATGATAATGTCTTTTCTTTAGTCAGTTTTTTAGAGGGCGCACTGCCTACTACAGCACTACCCTTATTGATGCAAATAAAGGATGTAAATGATCAAAGAGCTTATGGAGTCTTCGCTAATTTTGGAGAATCACCTTCTGGTCAAACTGCCTTCTCTCTCATAAATGTCAGTAAGGATGATAGGATAGTGAAACTGCCGAACTGGGAATTGACAAATATGATCACAGGGGAAGTCTTACCAAGCGAAATAACCATGAAGCCATATGATTATTACTTGATACAGACTGTGGATCCTTGTGAGATTACGGGAGGGGATGCGGATTTTGATGGCGTGTGTAATGCTGATGATATCTGTAATGGAGGAGATGATACAGAAGATGTCGATTTTGATGGGATTCCCGATTTTTGTGATCCTTGTAATGATAATATAATCGGAGAATCCTGCGATGATTTAGATCCTTGTACAATTAATGATCTTTACGATTCAGATTGTAATTGTATTGGGACATTTGCTGATGCAGATTCAGATGGAGTCTGTGATGTGGAAGATACCTGCAATGGTGGGGATGATGCAAAAGATGAAGATGATGATGGTATTCCCGATTTCTGTGATCCTTGTAATAATAAATCCATAAACAATACAGCTATTGATGGCACTGCCTCTATGAGTTCGACTCTAAATAACCTAGAGGCGAGAAGAATCAATGACGGCGTCATTAACGACTTTATCTTGGCTCATACATTGAATACTACGTCTAATGAATGGATGGATATAGACATTGGAGCTGTAGATGATATTCATAAGATCGTGATCTGGAATCGGACAACTTGTTGCCAGTTTAGACTGGACAATGTCTATGTTATGGTCTCGAAAAGTATGTTCCCACAAAATACTGACCTAAGTGCAGCATTGGCAAATGCGGAGTTTATTTATCAAGTAGGTGATGCTTCTCTGATAGATTCACTCACAATCCATGTAGATGAATCAGCCAGGTATGTGCGTGTCCAAAAGTCGGGCATGAATACCAATAATGATAATCATCTTAATGTAAAAGAGATTCAAGTCTTTGTCGGTAAGCCTACTCCATGCGATGATGGTGATGAATGTACAAGTTTTGATGTGTTGGACCAGGATTGTAACTGCAGGGGTACATTTGCTGATGTTGATAATGATGGGATCTGTGATGTCTACGATTCTTGCGATGATTACCTAATTGATTTAAGTGGAAGTATGACCACTAACTCAAAACATGCAAAGATTGGTATAGAGAGCAATCAGATAATCTCAGAGAATGGCAATGTAGAATATAAAGCAGGAGACTATATATTATTAAGTCCTGGATTCGAGATCAAACCAATGGCTGTATTCCATGCCTACATAGAGTCTTGTCAATGATATTCTTGATGTCGCTACTCGTATAGTCATATACACATCTGGCAAATTATAAATGTGGTCATTAACCAAAGCTGCTTGCTTCCTGTAGCTAAGATTTAATACATTTAGAGATTCATTTATCAATATAAGCCGATGCCGAATCTCAAAGCAATCTATCGATACCCTGTAAAGTCTCTTGGTGGTGAGTCCTTACCTAGCATCATGCTGACAGCTCATGGATTATCCTATGACAGACACTGGATGCTTGTGAATGATGATCATGAATTCATGACACAACGTCAAAATCCCATCATGACTCAAATTCATGCAGCGGTTTCTGACGGTAAGTGTGTACTGACCAGGGGAGAAGACAGCATCTCATTTAATGTAAATGAGGTCACTGGCGCCATCATTGAGACTCAAGTATGGAATCATGCCGTGGTGACACAGATCGTGTCTGAGGAGGCCTCTACGTGGCTCTCTGATCATATCGGGCAGCGGGTTCACTTAGTCGGAGCTGGAAAGAGATTCCAAAGACATAAAGAAAGGGCGGGGAATATGCTTCCGCTAAAGTTTCAGGATGGCTATCCCATATTGGTACTCAGCCAAGCTTCTGTGGATCTGCTCAATGATAAGTTAGAAGAAGACATGACCGAACACCGATTTAGAGCTAACATGCTCATAGATGACTGCTCGGCGCACTCAGAGGACGTGCATCAATTGTTGCAGCATGCTAACTATCAGGTCAAGCTCGAATCAGCTTGCAAAAGATGTATCTTAATTAACACAGATCAGCGCACAGGTCAAGTCGGTAAAGAACCTTTGAAAACATTGTCAGCTTATCGCCAGCAAGAAAATCAGGTCCTCTTTGGACGTAACGCTTCTGTGGCTAGCGTCGGTAAAATGACTGTGGGGGACATTCTGGACTATATTTAGTCATAGCAAGGTAAACTAACTTCAAAATACCATCAATTGTATATAATTGATCTATCAATCATTTGTATGTTGTTGTTAATCAATATGATACATAAGGTAGCTTGCTATCATAGTTGATCCAACAAGGATGCGTATGTGGCCCAAATATTAAGAATCATATAGCAATTATCCACTAAATATTAGGGATACTATAAGTCATCATCAAAATCAAAGATGTCATCCTTAAAGGTCTCAAGTTCTCTGCGCTCTTTTTTAGTCGGTCGTCCCGCACCTTTTTCGCGCTTCTCTGGGGCGGCTTTACCGATGTACCAGCTTTGGTATTTTTGCATTTCAGCTTCTGGCGTCACATTCTCATAGCAGGGAGCTGCGAGAGTCGCGGAGACCCGCTTGTCGATCAGCTCTTTCACGTAGAATTCTAAATTGAAACCATTCTTCTTGACAATGACCGTCTCACCTCCTTGCAGAAGATAAGAAGGCTTGACATTGAGGTCACTGATTTTCACCTTGGAGGCTTTGCAGGCTTTGGTGGCTATGGTTCGTGACTTGAATATCCTGACCGCCCACAGCCATTTATCGACTCTAACTTTTTTCATTTCTTTTCAGTTCCGGCCATTCTAAATTCCAGCTCTCCATTGTCTCGGCTACTGTCTTAGCGATCAAGTAGCTGCGATACCACCGCTTGTCTACGGGGATGATGTGCCATGGCACTTTATTGCATCTATTGAGTACATCCTCGTAGCACTTTCTATACTCATCCCAGTGCTTTCTTTCTTCCCAGTCTCCTTCGTTGTGCTTGAAGTTCTTATCTCGTTCATCGATCCGCTGCTGTAGCTCTATCTCTTGCTGATCATAGCTCAGGTGGAGGTAAAATTTTAGGATTGTTGTATTGTTATCTGCTTGAAGCAGCTGCTCAAAGGCATTTATGGCATCCATACGCATATCCACACGCTGCTCATCGATCCAGCCATGGACTCTTTGGATGAGCACATCTTCGTAGTGTGATCTGATGAAGATCTGGGTCTGACCTTTGGCAGGAGCGATCTTATGGCATCGCCACAAGAAGTCATGTGCAAACTCCTCCTCAGTCGGCTTCTTGAATGACTGAGCTCGCATCGTCGTCGGGAGGCAGTACTGGAATACATCTCTGACAGCTCCATCCTTACCGCTGGCATCCATGCCTTGCAGGACGATCAGCAGGCTGTGCTTACCGTCAGCATTCATCATCTGATGCAGCTCGCCGATTCTTCTTGCGTAGCCTCTCGTTTCTGATTTCAGCTTATCTTTTTCTGCCTCCTTCGGTGGACCTGTTGCTATTTCTGATAGTTTGATCATGGGGTTTTATTCCATTTATGGGTTATATCTTCATTTTACTTCTCTTCACCAGATAGGCTTGCAGGACTTGGTCGAATCCCTTATTGATGTCAGCTTGTACGTAGTCTATTTTATATTGCAGGCATTTCTGTTGGAGATCATTTTTCATCTGTCGCAGTTTGTCCTGATAGTAGCCTTTCACTTCGTTAGACTGTAGCTTGATCTCTTCACCTGACTCTATATCGACGAAAACATACGGACGATTTTCAAATTCAAATTCGATCTCCAGCTTCTGATCTACCACATCGAAGAGGATGACCTCATGCTTACTATGCTTCAGGTGCTGGAGTGCTGAGAATATCTCTTCCTGTGATTCATCTGCTTCGAACATATCGCTAAAGATGATGACCAGTGATCGCTTATGTATGGCGTCAGCAATCTGGTGCAGTGAGGTAGAGGCGGATGTGGACTTATTACGTTCTGGTTTATTGATGAGATTCTCCAGCTGAGAGAGGAGTAGCTTATAGTGAGAGGTGCTGGACTTACATTGTGTCTGTATCTGCAGTGAAGAATCAAACACGCTGAGACCGAAGGCATCTCTTTGCTTTTTTAATAGGTTCATCAGACTCGCTGCAGCCAGGGAAGAGAACTGCAGCTTATTCAGCTGATGTGTCTCTTGACCGGGAGTCTCAGGGAAGTACATGGATGATGAGGCGTCTACGATGATCTGGCAGCGCAGATTAGTCTCTTCTTCATAGCGCTTGACGAACATCTTATTCGTTCTGGCGTAGACCTTCCAATCCATGTTTTTAGTGGATTCACCTGGATTATACAGTCGGTGTTCGGCAAACTCTACTGAAAACCCATGAAACGGACTTTTATGCAGTCCGATGATGAAACCTTCCACGACCTGCTTAGCCAGAAGATCCAGATTTTCAATTTTCTTGAGATTGTACTGATCGAAGAAACTCATACGCGAAAGATATAGAAAATGATACCATTATTGTGAAGAATCAGAAAGCTGATTTGTGCTAATGGTAGAAATAAAAAAAGCCCTTATCTAACAAAAAATAAGGGCTTTTATTGCTGTTATTTTATATGTCTTATACTAATAGCGCATCGAGCTTTTGCTGTAATGTAGCTTTAGTTGCTGTGCCTACATGCTTATCTACGACTTCTCCGTCCTTGATGAATAAGATTGTCGGTATACTTCTAACTCCATATTTCATCGATGTCTCTGGATTTTGGTCTACATTGACCTTTCCAATAAGCGCTTTTCCGTCATAGTCTTTTGCCAGGTCCTCAATGATGGGACCGATGAGTCTGCATGGTCCGCACCACTCAGCCCAAAAATCGACTACTGATACGTTTTCTTTGTCTAATGCTGTTTCTTGGAAGTTTTTATCCGTGAATTCAAATGCCATTTTAAATTTGTTTCGTTACAAAATCGATTACAAAACATGATAATCAAACTAAAAGTTGCACATACACATGAAATAATTATGTATCATGTATCGTACTGTCCTACGGCTAACAATTACTATCGCTTAGTCTCTGATTAAATATATGTCAAAGAAAACCATATTTCTATTTGTATTTGCCTTTGGGACATTGCTGATAGCACAACTGGCTGGCAGCGGATCAGCCTTTATCGAGCGGTATTACTATCGTGGGTTCTTCCAGCTCATTCGGACGGGCTATGACATGACGATCGGTCGGCTGCCCATACCCATGATGTACTTCTTTGTGATTGTGATCGTCTACGTCTTATACCGACTAGTGAGGGGGATTCGCAGAACGACAGGACTCAAGGCAAAATTTACACTCACACTAATTTCTCTTCTTCAGTTTGTGAGTGTACTGATCGTTTACTTTTATTGGGTGTGGGGATTTAACTATAATCGAGTCTCCATCCAAAAGACCTTAGGTATTCCTGAGGTAGAGATTGACTCTACAACACTGAGATCACTCATCGATGAGACAGCATTGCTCCTGTCAGAGCTTCGAGCAGACATTGATATAGAGCAGATCACCTCTCACATGGAAGCGGAAGGCATCGATTATGAAAATAAATGCAGACAAGGAATCGAGGAGACTTTAGCTTCATTAGGTTATCCCCATAGAGGACGTGTGCGGATAAGAAGGCTCTATCCTAAGGGATCACTGCTGCATGTGAGTACAGCAGGTGTCTATTGGCCGTTTGTCTTTGAGGGGCACATCGACCCAGGACTGCACCCCATTACCTGGCCGTTTACGATGACCCATGAGATGGGACATGGATATGGATTCGCTGATGAAGGTACTTGCAATTTTTTGAGTTGGATCAGCTGTACGGAGCATCAAGATGTTTTTGTGCAGTACTCTGGTTGGATGGGCTATTTTAGGTACTTACTCAGTGATTTTAGACGAGCCTTTCCTCGGGAATACAGCCCGCTATTTGATGGGCTTCCCTCAGAGATTCAGCAAGACCTGCGCGATATTTCTGCTTATGCTAATCGATACGAAGATATTTTCCCCGAAGCTCGTGATGCTATCTATGATACTTATCTCAAGTCTCATGGTGTGAAAGGAGGTTTAATCAATTATAGCTATATGATAAAGATGGCTGAAGGGTGGAAACGAATGAATTCGCTGGAAAGAAAAGCGGCATTGAGCAAGGATGATTAGCATAGTCGCTTTCTCTCAAAAGATAAACGGGGGGAAACGTCTATGACGTAGATAGTTGAGACACCCAAGCGGTTGATTAAACTTAGCTATCTGATGATTAGCATTTCACCTTGAAATTGAAACAATTGAAACGTCTATGATGCAGATAAGTAAGACACCCAAGTGGATGAGTAAACTTAGTTATTTACAGATTTGCATTTTGCCTTTATATCTAAACATATGAAATAAATCTCTATATATACATGACTTATGGTCAAAATTACGTCTCAATACTTATATGGCGCAGTTAAGAAGAAATCACGAAAAGAATAAACGTGGAGGTCAGTCTTTTGCTAAGCGTATCGGGACCTTCACCTTGCTATTAATTGGAGCCATATGCTATGGATTTTATGAGTGCAGTGGTGTGTTTGACACATCAGGCTCAGAATCCTCTTATCATCAAGATAGAGGCTCAGAGAGTGGTGAGAGCTATGACGACGCGAACCCAGTCTCTGATAGAAGCTTTCTACCAAAAGGAAATAACTCCAACCAAGTCGTCCATCATAAATACTACAGCCTATCTTACAATGACACCTACGAGATACCAGAATGGGTGGCCTATGAACTCACGAGCAAAAGCTTAAAAGCGAAGAATGTTCCACGCGCTAAGAAGTTCAAGATAGATCCCGATGTCAAGCGAGGTTCGGCTAAGCATTCGGATTACACCAGGTCAGGATACACCAGAGGTCATATGGCCCCCGCTGGTGATATGGCTTTCAGTAAGACAGCAATGCAGGAGACCTTCTATATGAGTAATATGGCTCCACAAGTCAGGGACTTTAACAATGGCATCTGGAGAGAACTGGAAGAACAGGTCAGAGACTGGGCCTACGATGATAAAGCGCTCTACGTTGTATCAGGACCAATCATGGACGGGATCCAAGAGTCAATCGGTAAAAATGACGTCGGTGTGCCGAAGGCTTTTTACAAAATACTCTTAGACATGGAAGGTAGAGACAAAAAGGCGATCGCTTTCATCATGCCCCATGCGCGCTCAGATAAGCGCATCCAGGACTATGCGGTGACCGTCGATGAGGTAGAGCAGAGGACGGGAATTGATTTTTTTCCTGAGCTGACTGATGACATCGAGGAGGAGCGACTCGAATCTTCATTCAACATAAAAAAATGGAAATTTGATAATAAGAGATACAGACTCAGAGTTGAAAAGTGGAATAAACAATAAGAGAACAAAAAAAGACAAGCTAATTTATAAAGACCAAGCGGTTTCATCATAAATCACAAAAATCCAAATTAAGATATCATGAGCAAAGAAGCATTCAAACAACAAATAGAAGAGGGCTATACATTCAAGGGGGATGTCATCCAGATCGGGGCAGCCATGCTGGAAGGTGAGGTCCAGACCGGATCAATCGTCAATCTGCCCATCAAAATGTTTAACCGACATGGGCTGATCGCGGGAGCGACAGGTACAGGTAAGACCAAGACAGTACAGATCATCGCTGAGCAGCTCTCCCAAAAGGGTATACCATCCATGCTGGTGGACATCAAGGGTGACTTAAGTGGCATTGCCGCTGCAGGAGAAGCCAATCCTAAGCTATCAGAGCGACACGAAAAAATCGGGATCGAAGCTTTCGCTCCAGGTAATTCGCCTATTGAATTTTTGACTATCTCATCAGAGCCAGGTGTCAAGATGAGAGCGACCGTCCACGAGTTTGGCCCGGTGCTTTTCTCAAAGATATTAGGACTTAATGATACGCAGACGGGTATTTTTTCTGTGATATTTAAGTATTGTACAGATAATGATCTTCAGCTGCTGGACTTCAGCGATGTGAAAGCGGCCTTAAAGTATGCTATGTCAGCAGAAGGGAATGCAGAGATAGAGCAAGAGTATGGCAAGATATCAGCGTCATCTATCGGCGTCATCCTTCGCCAGATCGCGGCTTTAGAAGAGCAGGGAGCACAGTCTTTTTTTGGAGAGCCTTCTTTTGAGGTGTATGATCTGATGAAGACCAGACAAGGTCAGGGCGTGGTGAATATTCTGCGCGTCACAGACATCCAGAGTAAGCCAAAATTCTTCTCGACCTTCATGCTGCAGCTATTGGCAGAGCTATATGAGACGCTTCCGGAAGAAGGTGATCTCGATAAGCCAAAGTTTGTCATGTTTATCGATGAGGCGCACCTGATTTTTTCTGATGATACGCCAAAGGTACTGGCAGAACAGTTAGAAGTGATGGTCAGACTGATTCGATCTAAGGGTGTAGGCATATTCTTCATCACCCAGAATCCAGCTGATATTGATGATGATGTCTTGGGGCAGTTAGGCCTGAAGATTCAGCATGCGCTTAGAGCATTCACCGCTAAGGATCGGAAAGCCATCAGAGCAGCCGCACAGAACTATCCTGAGACGGACTTCTACGATGTGGAGCAGCTGATCACTGAGCTAGGGATTGGAGAAGCATTCGTCACCGCCCTAAGTGAGAAGGGTAATCCTACGCCACTAGCGCACACCTATATGAGAGCACCAAAATCCAGAATGGGTGTCTTAGAGCAGTCCGAGATGGACGCCATAGTCAATGAAGATGTATCTGGACTCATCGGAAAATACAAAGAAGACCAAGACCCTGAGAGTGCTGCCGAAAAATTAAAGGCGAAACAAGAGGCTTATGCCGCTAAAGCACAAGATGAAGCAGAAGCAGCTGAAAGAGAGAAGCTGGCGAAAGAGCAAGAGAAAATCGAAGCTAAGCGCGCGAAAGAAGAGGCGAAGGAAGAAGCGAAATCTGCTGATAAAAAAGGTGATATAGCTGGAAAAGTAGGTTCAGAAGTAGGGAAGGGCCTGCTCAATGCTGCCATAGGATTCGGACTGCGATCGATGGGAGTGAAGACGAGAAGACGAAAATTCTTTTAGTCGGAAGGGTATTAGATAAAAAGTATAATAAGCCTCATTGATTAAATTCAGTGAGGTTTTTTTTATGATTTGGTTTCTCACATGCTTAGCTGCACTGGACCTATGATGTCAATTTTATCTCCCACTCTAATCGTCTTACCTGCTTCTGATGCAGGGACGAATACGTTGATGGCGAGGAAATAAGCGGCCTTACCATACATCATGAGTTTAGCTGTGGCGTATTTATCTTTTTCTCTGCTGGCGATCATATGTTTGACAAAGTTGTGATCCATCTCTCCGGTCAGTGGATCTTGTGGTGGAACATTGCATCTGGCCCTGGGGCTGATACCGATCATAGTGACATCGCCTATCTCAAATCTGATGCCATAGCCAGGTTCATTGTAGAGAGCTTCTTCCCAGTAGGCGTCTACGCCTGAGAGTTCGATATTGCTACGAAAGCGGCTGCGAATGTTCTCTAAGGTAAATTGGTGCATATCTTTCTGCAGAGCCTCCAAAGAGGCCTGGCTGACCACGGTGATGCTGCTGGCTTTAGGGATATCCATGAGCTGCCCTTCAGTGTTTTCTATCAGTGTGAGCTCCGTATCAAAGCATTCACTTAGGTATTCATTTAGCTTTGGGTTATTTGCTTTCAGTTCAAATTCTATTTTATCATTTCCGCCTTTCTTAGAGAGGATGACGGTGCCTTCCGTTAGCTTATATTCAGTCTGGAGGAGGTTGACGCGCCAGTCCCGCTTGCCATTCATGACAGCGCCTTGTGCATCTATCATAGCGAATATTCGGTCATTTGTAAATGAGAATGTACCTATCTCGGCTTCAGTAAGTTCTAGGTGACCGAGTGACTTGATGGGATATATTCTGAGCTTAGAGATTGTTGGTTCTGCCATATCTGAAAGTATAAGGAGCGAAGATAGAGTAAAAGCAAGTATCCACTGAAGAGAATCTATGGAGTGTCCTCTATCATCTTTTTTATAGTGTAGATGCTGACGTCATCTTGGTCAATGTGTCTCAGCAGCTCCTTATTAGTGATGTCATTATAGATGCTCACGTCTATGTAATAGGGTAGTAGGAGGCCATCCAAGTCTGTTTCGATCCTGAACTGAAGTTCTATCATTAAGTCCTCACCGCTCGCAGGCATAGATCGATATCAGAATTATACTTGTGGTCATCTGTAGCCATAGAGCCATAAAGCAAAACCTCAGCGACATGATCATACTTTGAAAAGATCTCGCCAAACTGTCGAAGCACATCATCTTTTAAACCGTACTTCATCATCTATTCTTCTTCATCTTTTATTCGTAAGTCGCGCATAATTTTTTCAAAGTCCAAGAATGCCGAATGATACTTACTTTTGATAATTCACAAATCTTTGGTTCCACCTGATGCATTTCATATTCGGATTTTAGCACTGAGTCACTGATTTCAGTACTATATAATTCTTATCTATCCCTATGTATAATAAAAGCCCTCATGAAATTAATCAATGAGGTCCCTATTTATTTTATGATTCAGAAATGATATTATCCTAATAAATCATTCTCATTTCCAAAGGGCTGCTGATAAAATCGCTTACCCACAGCTTGGTACAGTGCATTAGCTAATGCTGCACCGATAGGCGGTAGGGAGGGTTCGCCTAGACCCGTAGGATCAATGCCATTGTCTACAAAGAAGACTTCGATAGACTCAGGTGCTTCGGCCTGTCTGATCAAGCGGTAGTTGTGAAAATTTGATTGCTCCGGTGCTCCATCTTTAAAGGTCATCGCGCTGTACATCGCATGGCCAATGCCATCTACGATTCCGCCTTCGATCTGATTTTTGGCAGCCATGGGATTGACGACTATACCGCAGTCTACAGCGCAGTACACTCGCTTCACCTTAGGGACATCACCGCTGATTTCCACATCTAATACCTGAGCGACATAGGAGTTGTGGCAGTAATAAGCTGATACACCACGATATACTCCTGAAGTCTCGCTTCCCCAGTTTGCTTTTTCTTTGACAAGCTTGAGGACGCCAGCATATCTCTCTGCATCATAGTCATTATCCTTGCCCACTGGCTCTTTGATGGCTTTATCAAATAAGGATAGCCTGAAGTCGATGGGGTCTTTACCAGCTGCTTCTGCGACTTCATCTAAGAATGATTGCTCAGCAGTAGCAATGAAGTTAGACCTCGGCGCTCTCCACGCTCCGGTTGAAATATTCGTTTCTACTTGAATGTTCTGCACTTGATAATGATCCACAGCTCCTGCTGGAAATCGATTTTCGAATACGGGGCTGCCTGGTATGCCTGATCCCTTAATGCCGAAAGCCAGCAGATTTCCATCTTTATCCAAGCCTGCTTTATAAGTGACTTTGTACGCAGGTCGGTAGGTACCTTGTGTCATGTCATCTTCTCTGGTATAGACCAGCTTTACCGGTTTTTGCACCGCCTGTGAGATGAGTGCTGCCTCTGTGGCGAAGTGGCCATACAGCCTCCTTCCGAATCCACCTCCCATACGAGTCATCATGATGGAAATGTTTTCTTTGGGTATACCGAGTACACCCTCCAGCGTACCTTCTAAAAACATAGGTGTCTGGATAGGGCCAATAAGTTCTGCCTTGTCAGCCGTCACATTCGCATAGAAATTCATTGGCTCCATCGTATTGTGAGCTAAGAATGGCGCTGTGTAGGTTTTCTCTACTACTTTATCTGCGTCAGCAAAGGCTTTATCTGGATCGCCATCTTTACGAGCTAATTCTCCATCTTGCTCTGCTAGCAGCTTGGTCATGGTCGCTTCATGGTCGACGCTATTCTCCAAGGCTGTTTCGCCTTCCCAATCTATTTTGATGGCTTTTTTGGCTTTCATGACTTCCCAGGTACTGTTGCCGACGATAGCGACTAGCTCTGGGTACGCATTCACATCTGACCACTGAGGGTTCCATCCTTCTGGCTCTACATTGATCTTAACGACATCCGTGATGCCGCTCATGCTCTTGATGCTTCCATCATCCATGGACTTCAGCTTCATGCCAAATGCAGGCGGATGGACGATCATAGCGATTTTCGTCCCCGGCATATTGACATCCAGGCCATAGAGCGGCTTACCTTGTACAATGCTGAAACCATCTACATTACGTGTGTCATGACCGATGATGGCAAAGTCTTTTGGGTCTTTTAGTTTAATTTCTTCTGGGGCTGTGTAGTCAGCTGCCAGAGAGGCGACTTCTCCATATCCCAATGATTTATCACTTGCCTCATGATATATGATTCCCTTGCTAGTGGTGAGCTCTTCGATAGTTACATCCAGCTTAGCAGCAGCGGCCTGAAGTAATAAGTTGCGAGCTGTGGCTCCTGTCTTCCTGAGGTTTTTCCAGCCATGCCTGATAGACTGGCTTCCGCCAGCGATCTGGCGCTCAAAGTTTTCTGTGTCCAGACCTGCCTGCTCTACGATCACCTGATTCCAATCTGCATCAAGCTCTTCTGCAACAATCATGGGCATAGATGTTTTTACATTTTGCCCAATCTCTGGATTGGGAGACATGATCGTCACCACTCCATTATCACCGATACTGAGAAATCCATTCAGCGTCGTCCATTCAGATGGCTCTGACAGATTTGGTGCGATGAAATCAGGAATCTTGCTCTCTTCTTTACAAGCGATGAAGTTAAACCCCAGCATCATTCCTCCTCCAGCGGCGGCACTTACCTTAATGAATGATCTACGTTTATGATTGATGTCGTTAGTCATGTTGGATTTTTTTGAAATAGTAAAGGATTAAGCGTTCTTGGCTGCTGTCTTGACAGCGGCTCTGATCCTGGTGTAGGTGCCACATCTGCAGATGTTACCATTCATGGCAGTAGCTATATCTGTATCCGATGGATTCTTATTTTCAGCGAGTAGTGCTGATGCGGTCATAATCTGTCCCGCCTGGCAATATCCACACTGCGGTACGTCGTGCTCTATCCAAGCTTGTTGTACTGGATGGGAACCATCTTCTGAGAGACCTTCTATTGTGGTGATCTTCTTTTCTCCTACCTGGGAGACACGCAGCTGGCATGATCTCACAGCTTTACCGTCTACGTGTATCGTACAGGCTCCGCATTGGGCGATGCCACAGCCATATTTTGTACCTACCAGGTGAAGGTTATCACGCAGCACCCAGAGCATCGGTGTGTCTTCTGCTACATCGATTTCCCGAGATTCCCCATTGATGTTTAATTTGTATGAAGCCATATCGAATTGATTAAATTAGAAATTATTAATAGATGAGAACTTTACTTACAAGTATTGAAATTAAGGAATAAATCAATATAAAACGATCAATACATACCTACTCACGGATATAATGTGTAGAAAATAGCTCTTATTGCCTTAAAATAGGTCGCTGCGCTGGCTTAGCCGTCGTGTAGTATTATTCCTGTATCGTTTCAGCCTTCATCTGAGGAAAGAAAAGTACGTCTTGGATCGAGTGAGAATCAGTCATAATCATCGCTAATCTATCCAGTCCGATGCCTAATCCTGCTGTAGGTGGCATCCCGTACTCCAGAGATCTCAGGAAGTCTTCATCTAGCATCATCGCCTCCTCGTCTCCTCTCTTACCCAGCTCTAGCTGCTTTTCGAATCTCTCTCTTTGATCGATCGGATCATTGAGTTCAGAGAATGCGTTACAGATTTCCTTGCCGTTGCAGATGGCTTCGAATCTCTCTACGAGTCCTTCCTTATCCCTGTGTTTTTTGGCTAAGGGTGACATTTCGACGGGGTAGTCTGTGATGAATGTCGGCTGTATCAGCTGGGCTTCACACTTCTCCCCGAATATTTCATCGATGATTTTCCCTTTACCAAGAGCTGGATCTATAGAGACGCCTAGTGACTTAGCTGTATCTCGCAGTGCAGGCTCATCCATAGCAGAGATATCCACGCCCGTGAAATGCTCTATGGCCTCAAACATGGTATATCGCTTCCATGGACGCTGAAAGTTAATCTCATTTTCACCTACCTTGACGACAGTGGTGCCGTGCATATCCATAGCCACTTTCTCTACCATCTCTTCCACCAGATCCATCATCCAGTCATAGTCCTTATACGCTACGTAGAGCTCTATTTGCGTGAATTCTGGATTGTGGAATCGACTCATGCCTTCATTTCTGAAATCCTTAGAGAACTCGTAGACACCATCAAATCCACCGACAATCAGTCGTTTCAGGTACAGTTCATTCGCAATCCGCAAATAAAGAGTCATGTCCAATGTATTGTGATGCGTCTTAAAGGGCCTGGCTGCAGCTCCTCCATAGAGTGGCTGTAGGATCGGAGTCTCTACCTCCAGGTAGTCTTTATCATTGAGGAAGGTCCTCATACTATTGTACATGGTCGTACGCTGCTTAAATACCTTTTTGACATCAGGATTCACCACCAGATCTACATATCGCTGTCTGTATCTGAATTCGGGATCCGTCACTTCATCATATACTTTGCCGTCAGCATCAGTCTTTACGATTGGAAGCGGCTTGAGCGATTTACTCAGGAGTGTGAGCTCAGTCACATGGACAGTCGTCTCACCCGTCTGAGTAGAGAACATGTGGCCCTTGATCCCAATGAAGTCTCCTATATCCAGCAGCTTCTTGAAGACGGTGTTATACATGGTCTTGTCCTCACCTGGGCATATCTCATCCCGATTGACATAGATCTGCATCCTGCCACTGCTATCTTGTAGCTCTGCGAATGAAGCCTTGCCCATGATCCGCTTCATCATCAGACGACCGGCTAATACTACATGCTCGAAGCCTGCATCACCGGTTTTATAGGTTTTCTTGATGTCTTCCGCCAGGTGAGTGACAGGGTAGAGTTCACTTGGAAATGGGTTGATGCCCAGTTCTTCGATTTTTGTCAGATTATCTCTTCTGATTTGTTCTTGCTCGCTTAATTGTCTTGACACGTCGATGTATATTTCCTGCGAAAATATGATGTTTTTTTGTCATATCATCAATTATTAGTGAATCTGTATTTTTCCAGGGCTGTGATGAAGAGATTCTATCATCCTCTAATAAAAAAGCCTGATGTATCTCTTACAATACATCAGGCTGCAGTTAAAATAAGAAGGGTGTTATAGACGATCAGCACTTCGAGCTTTCATTTTCTCGATGTGTTTCATTTTCTTTCGGTATTGTTCATCATTGATCTGTCCAGATTCTTTCATCTGCCGCAGGTCCTTTGTCATTTTCTCCAGTCGAATTTGCATTTGACTACTGCGCTCATGCTGTTGCTGCTTTTTCAGTTCTTTTCGTTTTAGTCGAAATTCTTCTTTCCGTTCTTCTCTTTCAATATCGCTTAGCGCATCCCACTCGACTTCTAAGGCTTTGCGCTCTGTATGCATAAGCGTTTTAGCCTGACGCTTTTGTGATTTTACTTCGGCTCGCTGAGCTTTGTGCTGCGTATGCATGGTTTTCTTGTCGTGCTGCATGTTGATCTTGGCTATGCGTTTTTCTTTTTCTTCTGCACTTAGATCGTCTCTTTGGGAGAGTTCAGATAGCCGCTCTTGTCTTCTATTTTCTATGTGTTGCTCTGCTTTGGAGATTCGGTTAGACCTAGTCGTTGCTCTGCTCTCTGCCATCTCAACCATTAACAGCTTGATTTTTTCATTTTTCACTTCTTGTGAGAGTGTGGCATCATTTTGTACTGATTTGATTTGTTGGCGCAACTCGATACGCTGAGCTTTGAAAGCTTCCTCCTGTGCCTTGTCCAGGCTTTTATTTTTCTCGATAGACTTATGCTTAGCTTTGCCCCATTCTGTGGCATCACTTTCAGTAGTCTTTTTATTCTGGGCATGAACTCCTATCATTGATAGAGTCATTGTGAGTACCAAGATTACTTTTAAATGT
>CALFUK010000137.1 GCA_937929945.1 uncultured Saprospiraceae bacterium | reverse complement strand
AGTTCCAAAATTTAAACATATGAAACACTTATTGACCTGCCTACTCTTCATTCCTATCCTTCTCCATGCTCAGGAATGGTCCTCGAATAAAGAGGCCATCGTAGCATCCGTAGAGAATCATAAATCGAAGCTGATCGATCTCAGCGACCAGATCTGGGCCCTTGCAGAGCTGGCATTCGAAGAATATGAATCCTCAAAATTATTGTCAGACTACGCAGAAGCCAATGGACTCAGAGTGACTAAAGACATAGCTGGTATGAAGACTGCCTTCGTAGCGGAGTATGGAAGTGGTAAGCCCATCATTGGGGTGCTGGGAGAATTTGATGCCTTGCCAGGTATATCTCAGAAAGCTAAACCGACGAAGGATGCTCTCAATGAAGGTCAGGGAGGCCATGGCTGTGGTCACAATTTATTCGGGGCGGGCAGCCTAGGATCTGTCATTGCGATCAAGGAATTAATGGAGCAGGGCAAGCTGAAAGGCACTGTGCGCTTCTACGGCACTCCAGCAGAGGAGAAATATTTTGGTAAGCTCTGGCTGGCGAGAGAAGGGTACTTTGATGATTTGGATGTCTGTCTGGACTGGCACCCATCAGCTCAGACGAAGGCGGATGTGCAGAGCTCACTTGCCTTAGTAGATTTTATAGTCGAATTCTCTGGACAGGCAGCTCATGCCTCAGCTGATCCGTGGAATGGGAGGAGTGCTTCTGATGGATTAGAGCTGTACACCACAGGCATTAATTATTTCAGGGAGCACATCAAGCCCACAGTGAGAATACACTATCACATCATGAATGGGGGGGATGTCGTCAATGTCGTCCCTGATAAATCTAAAATTTGGACCAGAGTCAGAGATACCAGAAGAAATGGTATGCTGGAAGTGTATGAGCATGTGAAGGAGATTGCCAGAGGTGCTGCCATCATGGCCAGAGTGGATTATAAAGTCAGCCTGGTCTCCGGACTGCATGAAGTCTTAGTCAATCGGACAGGTGGCAAAGCCATGCATGACAACCTGATGATGCTGGGTGATATCAAATACACTGAGGCAGAACAAGCTTTTGCTAAGACGATACAAGTATCCACGGGTAAACCAAAACTGGGTATGGATGGTAAGATCAAGGAATTTGAAGAAACACTGGATCATCCTGGTGGAGGCTCATCTGATGTGGGTGATGTCAGCTGGCTGGTGCCGGAAATCAGGCTGGGCGTCACGACAGCACCCTCTCTGACGCCGTGGCATTCGTGGGCGGTAGTGGCCTGCGGAGGGATGTCCATTGGCCATAAAGGATTAGTCCATGCAGCTAAGGCTATCGGGATGACGATGGTCGATCTCTTCGAAAATCCACAGCTGGTGAAAGACATCAGAGCAGAGTTTGACGAGCGCAAAGGAGACCATCAGTACGAAGCCATCTTACCAGAAGGACCTCCACCAACGCCTGAAAATCTAGCTGCTGCTAAAAAAGAAGCCATGGGAGAGAAGCAATAAAGGGATCTTCAGTTAGTTGTCATTCGCATGGTATTTCGGTATTTGTCCGTTTGGGCCGATGCCTTGTAGGCATATGCAGCAGTAGAGCTGCAGCGCCCTCCTTAGTATACACTGATTGGGAATATCCAAGATATGATATAAGTTATGGATCGATCTTATCTACGCCTGCTAACCCCTTGTTCACCTCGAATCAAATAGGTGACGCCAATATTTGCGATATGACTGTTACCATAGCCGATCTCTCCAAAAATGCCGATCTTCTCCTTGGGGAAAAATCGGGCGCCTATACTCGTGTAGTACACTACGGAGGGGACACTGACGCCCAGACCTACTTCTTCTGATACGAGATCCAATAGATTTTCGGTGATGGTCTTCCTTTTATTGATGCTGTAACCCAGATAGGCAGAGGCATAGGTGTCTACGTCTTTGAATAGGTTTTTGTGGAAGGTACCCTTTCCACCAAAGGTAAAGACATTGATTCGCTCTTCTACCGTCGCCTCACCACAATTGCCGAGTAGGACACAGCCGATATCTGTCACGATTTGATCGATGTCCCCTGTACCCAAGGTACTCAGTACATCTTCTACAGAATTAGAAAAATTAGCATTGACGCGGTAGTAACTGGCGTAGCCTCCAATGGCAATGTTATCTGTGACCGAATATTCATAGTGAGCTGTAATCGAAGGGCTCGGATTACCCCCGCCTGCGACGCCAAATAGCTTAAAGGAGAAGGCTTCTGGATTGATAAATCCGACAGAGCCAGATACAATTTGGTCGCCCTTTTTTATAGCTGTGTATTGCGCATGAGTAGCCAATGAAAATGTCATGGCGATACTGAATAATAACAGAATATGTTTCATAGACTCTATGCAATTAGTGTCCTATTATGACCTGATTAGATCATTAAGTAACGGCCTCTGTTAAAGACTCATCATAGAAACTCTCAGATCATTGAAATAATTCGATGGATCTTGATGTCAAATCGCCTTTTCATCCCGACTCATATCACTGGGTGAAGTATAAGGTCTGTTCAGGTATATGAGACCTGATACACTCTGGGGCTAACTGAATCAGTTAGCGATTCTAATCCAGTATAATGCTACCCAGATATGGGATAGATGCCTATCTTTAATACACGATAAACGCAATATAAATATCCTATCCATGACAAAACATATATCAGTAATCCTATCGCTCTTGCTGTATTCTTGTGCAGCCATACCGCAGACAGCCTCAGATCCGATCAGCGAACTGGATAGTAAGTATCAGCACTACAGCGATATCGCCCAAGAGATCTGGGAATTAGCCGAGGTAGGCTACCAAGAAGATAAATCAGCAGCGCTGCTCAAGACAGAGCTGAGGAATGCAGGATTCAGTATTACCGAGGGAGTGGCGGATATTCCCACGGCATTCACAGCCAGCTATGGATCTGGCAGCCCAGTCATCGGCATCTTAGGAGAATACGATGCGCTGCCAGGAGTCTCTCAGGATCACGTGCCGACACGCCAAATCTTGAAGGATGGTGCTGCGGGTCATGCCTGTGGTCATCATTTATTTGGGACTGCCTCTGCTGCAGCTGCGATCAGCTTAAAGAGCTGGATCGATCAGAATCCAGGTAAGGGAACAGTCAGATTCTACGGGACGCCCGCGGAAGAAGGTGGAGCGGGTAAGGTCTATATGGTGAGAGCTGGTCTCTTTGACGATGTGGATGCAGTCTTGCATTGGCATCCAGGCTCATCTAATGGTGCTTCTGCCAGTTCTTCGCTCTCTAACATGTCAGCGAAATTCAGATTTTATGGCATCGCCTCACACGCGGCTGGCGCTCCTTGGAATGGCCGATCAGCACTCGATGGAGTCGAGTCGATGAACTATATGGTCAATCTCATGCGAGAGCACGTGCCTGCAGAATCAAGGATCCACTACGTGATCACCAGTGGAGGCGAAGCGCCTAATGTGGTCCCAGAATTTGCTGAGGTATTCTACTACACCAGGCATCCAGAGATGAAGTGGGTGAAGGATATCTTTGGGCGCGTAGCAAAAGCTGCGGAAGCTGCCGCCATGGGTACAGAGACCAGAATGGAATACGAAGTCATCCATGGTCTGTATAATGTCTTGCCGAATGAGACTCTGAGTAAGGTCATGTATAAAAATCTGGAGCAGATCGGTGGGGTAGAGTATACTCCAGAGGAGCAAGCTTTTGCAGAAAAGATCAAGGCGACACTCTTTCCCGCAGCCAGGACAGATATAGGAAAGGCTAAAGAGATAGCACCATTTGAAGTGATTAATGTGGGTAAAGGTGGATCCACTGATGTAGGTGATGTCAGCTGGATGGTGCCTACAGCAGGCTTAAGGACCGCGACCTGGGTACCTGGCACCTCTGCGCATACCTGGCAGGCCGTAGCCGCTGGCGGGATGTCCATCGGGAAGAAGGGCATGATCAATGCAGCTAAGACAATGGCGCTCACGGCCATTGATTTGTTTCAAAATCCCGCTGTGATTGTGGAGGCACAAAAAGAATTAGAAAGGCGAAGAGGCGAGGATTTTACTTATGAGGCTTTACTGGGAGATCGCCTGCCGCCTTTAGATTATAGAAAATAGTAGACGTTGGTAATGTTTCGAAATCTTTTCGATGAGCATTAGCTTAGATGTGTATCTAAAGGACACGTATTTTGATGTTAATGAGTTATAAATTATTGTTACATGCAGTATAGATTAATATTCATATTGGTTGTTGGGTTGGCAGCAGGACTACATTCGTGCAAGTCTCCAGGAGAAGAGAAGACTGATGGATCCAAGGCACAAGAGGTGCCTTATACGGTCATTGAGTCAGGTATTTTTGTAGAGAAGTTTTCCGAAGGTGTTACGGATGAGAATCGATATAATTTTGACAATCAGATCTTTCTGGTCGGTCGCAAGTTCGTGTACGACTATGTGTATACCACGAAGGAGGGTGTGCAGCAATACTTCGAAGGGGGACGTGATGGATGGAATTTTGCGGATGTCGATGCGGAGAGGGACTACGTCGTCAAAGAGCTGGTGATCTCTGTGCTGCCTGGGCTGGAGCCAATGATCGAAAGTATCCCTGACTATAATCAGACACTTCTGGAATACCAGTGCCCGCCCAATACGGACTACACGATCTCAGGTGTCATCGAAAATGAAAAAAACATTTGGATGCATCCTCCAAGAGAGGCACTCTTCAAGATCACTGAGCTGAATCCTTTTCCTTTCATTCAGATACCCTACGAGATTGGTAACAGTTGGGAATGGTCTCTGGACATCGGTAGTACCTGGGGTGATCCCAGATGGATGACCTGGACGGGTTCTGTCAAAAATGAGTACAAATACGAGATCGTTAGCCAAGAGCCAGTCACGGTACCAGCGGGTACATTTGATTGCTTTAAGATCGAAGCAGTCGGTACAGGTTCGCTAGGTCAGACGGCATTGACATCGTACTTTAATCTGGATAATGGCTTTGTCAAACTGGATTATGAGAACATCGATGGCTCTTCCTTAGTGTTTGAGTTAAAGGAGCTTATTGAGGAATAAGTATAGAGGATACCAGATTTTTATTACTCATGCGTGACTTTTACATCACTTTTAAGCCGTTTTTATTAAAATTTCGACGTTTAGAGATGTGAGTTCCGTTTTTTCTTTGTGTCTTAGGAATACTTTACTACCCACAAAGTATTTAAAACATGCAACGAACTATTTACACCATTCTACTTTTCAGCTTTACATTTTTTGTTGGATTAGCTCAAACTCCATCCTCGTTAATTGGAACTATACCATATGACAGTGATCCAGTCGCTGGAGGTCAGCAAAAAAATTTCACAGCGTTAGACATTCAAGCGGCTTTTACAAATGCGCATCGAATAGAAGAAAATCAGTTCTCCAGCGTTGCTTCCAATAGTATTGCTGATTGGGTTATGCCTTTGCAAGCAGATTGGGATGTACTATCTATTGATGAGCAATTCCTGTTTATTATTAATGAAGAAAGAAAGGCAAGAAGTGGAATCGACTACGGAAATGGCCCTGTAAAAGGTGCACAGTTCATAGGTCTGGAGGCTAACGTGGATAATTTGGCTCAGTTTTTCGTAGACTCATTACTCATGAACAATGAGACAGAACTTGATAGTTTTAAGAATTATATTGATAGAGATTTAGTGATAGGAGGAGGTGGATGTGATCGGGTTCAAGGTGTTCGCGTGAGTTGCTGCCACGAACACATACCAAGATCAGCACTGTCTTTGAGATGGCCAGGACCTTCAGCTGGTCATTCAGGAATATTTACTGTTGAAATTGCCGCACGTACAGTTTACTTTTGGCTTTATGAAACTAATTCTTCTTCTCGGGAAACAATTTTATTACAAGATGATGATTTGACTATAAGGTCTGTAGATCCTTTCGGATTTCGAGATAATTATGGGAATAAAAATGAAGAAGGATTTATGGGTATAGGCATTGCATCTGGCCCGTTCATACGAACTTCATCCACTGGGGTTATGGATACCTTTGGGCACATTGATTATGTGTTACTTGGTTACTTCGATCCCATCCCAGAATCAAGCAATTGTAATTATGACTGTACCTCTTGTGACCCCTGTCCAAATACCATCACTGAAAATTCTAATCCCATTCCAGATGACGTCTACCAAGCTCAAGTTTGGGTGGAGTCAGCAGGTACTGTGCCAGCTTCCGGAGATGTGACAATGAAAGCTGATAACTTTGTCCAGCTGAATCAACAGTTTGAAGTTGCCCAAGGTGGAGTGTTCCATGCCTATATTGATGACTGTTACTTTACCTTGGATTAGCCTGACCCGAAGGCTTAGCTATATTTGTTAAAAATAAAGTCGAATCAGACCAGCTCTAATTCGACTTTATTTTTTTGCAGCACATCTATGATAAAGCTGATCAGTTCGTTCAGCTCCCACCCGATGAGTTCTGCTCCTTTATACACTTCCTCTCGATCCACCTTGGCAGCGAAAGTCGCCGTCTTCAGCTTCTTCGTCACTGATTTGACCTTCATGCCGTCGATCTTTGTCGGTCTGATCAGGGCACAGGCCACGATGAAGCCCGTCAGCTCATCCGCTGCGACGATGCATTTATCGAGCATGCTGATCTTGGGTACAGCCCATTTGGTGTAGTGGCCTGCTATGGCGTGAGCGATCTCCGGTTCACCCAGTTCTTTGAGTTTGTCGACGATGACTTGCGGATGCTGGTCAGGGTACATCTCGTAGTCAGCATCATGCAGCAGTCCTGTGACGGCATACTGTTCTGGATTTTCACCTAATTTTTCAGCCAGAGCTTCCATCACCAGCTCTACTGTTCTGGCATGACGGAGCAGTGATTCTGACTTTGTCATTGATGCTAGTATTTCCTTTGCTGCGGCTCGAATCATCTTTTTTTTTGAAAAAATAGAAAAAATATGCTTCATGGAGGTCACCTTTCTCAGATTCATGACACTTATCAGTAACAGTTTAAAAGAGTGAGCAATTGTTCTTGAACGGCGACGACGACAACTTCTTTCTACATATATTCTAATAGATGATGAAGTCTTCCACGAAAGTGGGAGACTTTTTTAGTCAAACTTGGATCGGGAGACGGTACTACATGCAGATACACTGCACGGTTCTCCCGTACTTTGCCTTGTTATCAAATGACGCATTCGGTTGAATAAACCGACTTCATTATTTCTAAGCATCTTAAAATACAATCTATGACTCAGACTTGTGACATCTGTAAAAAGGAGATTCCCTTTGGCAATCCCTACATCGCCATCCTCTATAACATTGAGAACTATGAGCGTGACCATGCGCGGCAGCAAGACTTTGTCAATGTCATCAGCTCAGATCAGGTCCTCACCATGTGCGGGAAGTGTGGCAACAAGCATCAGGCTGACGCGGCAGGCAAGGCGCTGGAGCTGGTATTTCAGCAGCGGGCTCATATGGGGCAGAATTGAGTGGTTTGGGATTAAGTGATGTAGTGTCTATACTAAGGCGGTGATTCTTCTTTGACTCAGATCATGAGTAAAATATATACCTGAGTGTATCTTTAGTCTGATAGGGGCGGCAAGCCTGGCTTCATTTCCATAGCTATTTATCAATTCGCCTCTATTCCCATTCATTTTTATCAAGCATCAGTCTTTTTTATTACTTCTGATGCTACGCATATGACTCATTTGTATGATAAGATAAATGTTTCTGCATATCGCTATGATCTATTTTTTCTGAATGCAGTCATTTATCATGTAAATATCTCGCTGATCAGCTGCATTTATCACAGAAAAATCTTTATTGACATTCAAAATTATTGGCAAAGGATGTTTAGCATAGAAATTTCTCATAGATCATCCGTTTTTAACGAGATAAAGATACCAGCATCAGATTACGGTAAGATTGTCGGCTATGCAGCACTGACAGCGCATTACCGTCTAGCCGTCCCAAGACTTGGGCGATTGAGCATCGTTAGCCCCCATAATAGAGCGGCTAAGACGCCAGAGTATCAGCTCTATTCCGCCTCATATTTACCTGATGAAACTCTGCTGTCACAGCTCACTTTTGCGCTCAAATATGAGGGTGTCAATCTATTGGTCCTCAAGAAGTTCATTCTGAACTCTATACCGTTAAGTGGAGCCTGCATATATTAGATGAGTGGCTAATGTCATGTGTCGACAAGAAGTTGTACCAGAAGAAATTGAAAGATGAATTGAAAAAGCGAATATTGACTTTACTGCCATGAGTTGAAGGAGGAACTTTGTTGCAATATGCCTATCTCAGAAAAATAAACGACGCCCAAAATCAAAAAAAAAGCCCCGAAAACATTGAATTTATAAGGCTTGTAGTAGCGGAATCTGCGCTATTATTTGACTTTGTATATTGATTATGAGATCACATTTATTCATATAGGGTTCATGTAAGCTTAATTTTGTTGACAATAGACTCTGAAGAAACTTTGTTTCGTTTATTTCGTTTATGTTTATAATAAGGAAAAATAATGTAATTATGAATGGTGAAATCACTATACCAACCAAGGATGATAGACTATTAGCATTGGATTCATTTGAAACATTAAGTGCTTCATTGAGCAAATTAAAAGCTAATCCTGAGATCGAAATTGAAGAAACTGAAGATAAAATCAAAATTCCGTTAGTTGCTTTACATTTACTCGCGGATATTTTAGAAACAATGAGCAAGGGTCAGCCTTTTTCTTTAGTGCCGATTCATACAGAAATGACAACACAAGTAGCAGCAGAGTTTTTGGGATGCTCCAGACCACATGTTGTAAAATTACTTGAAACAGGTGAAATTCCATTTCATACCATCGGCAGACACAGACGTGTGAGATTCCAAGATATTACAGAATATAAGACACGAAAGAAGAAAGAGCGAGAAAAACTTTTAATAGAAATTATGAGAACTGACGAAGAGGCAGGGCTTTATGATTCATAGTAAACGATTCATTGCAGTATTAGATACAAACGTAATTCTTCCCCTCACCATTAGGGATATACTATTTTGGTTTGCTCATTATGAACTCTACACTGTTAAGTGGAGTCAACATATATTTGATGAATGGCGAAATGTAATGAGTCGAAATTAAGTAGCGCCAGAAGAAATTGAAAAACGAATAGGAAAAGCAAATACTGCCTTTCCAGATGCACTTGTGCAAAACTATGAACCATTGATTGATACGATTGAACTTCCAGATGAAAACGATCGACATGTTCTGGCAGCTGCAATTAAGACCAATGCCAATGTCATAATGACTAACAACCTCAAGGATTTTCCCGACGATTATTTGAATACTTTTGGACTATATGCCAAAAGCGCAGACGATTTTTTGACTGATACGATAGATCTTAATCAGGACGTGGCCATTACTGCCTTTCTCAAAATGGTATTGAATAGAAGGTCACCTGACCTTGATGAATTCCAATTGCTTGATATGCTTCGAAATAATGGTCTGAAGAACTCAGCTGATTATTTACATTCACAGCTATAATCTGTTGTGGTGTACGTCTATCCTTTTGACTTTTATATACTGATAATCAAT